>NZ_JAOSHO010001020.1 GCF_025917275.1 Pseudomonas agronomica
TGCCATTGCTACGCGGCCTGGGCATTCCCAACACGCTGTTGTGGAGCCCTGATGGCACGACGGTGTATTTCGGCGAAAGCCTGGACGGCACGCTGTACCGGCACTTCATCTATCCCGATGGCAAGCTGGCGCCGGCTGAAGTCTGGTTCGGACCTCATTCCCGTGGCGGCCCGGACGGTTCGGCCATGGATGCGCGGGGTTATGTCTGGAACGCTCGCTGGGACGGCAGTTGCCTGCTGCGGTTGCATCCGGACGGCCATGTCGATCGGGTGATCGAATTGCCGGTCAGTCGCCCGACCAGTTGTGTCTTCGGTGGGGAAGATCTCAAGACGCTGTACATCACCAGTGCGGCCAGTCCGCTCGGTCATCCGCTGGACGGCGCCGTGCTGTCGATGCGCGTCGATGTGCCGGGCGTGGCTTGTACTCGGTTTGCTGGGTAATCCCAAAATATGGGATGTAAATATATATATTGAGATTATTTGGCGGTCGGGTTTATAGTCGGCTCCATCAGCAATACGCAC
>NZ_JAOSHO010001021.1 GCF_025917275.1 Pseudomonas agronomica
ATGTCACGACGAGTGGCGTGCCGGTGACCGGGGCATTCACCGACGCGGTATAAACCACGACGCCGCCTTCGCCCACGCCAGGCGTGGCCGTCAGGCTGACAGTCGACGTGTCGAGGGTATCAGTGACGTCAGTAACGGCCGGCGCGGTGCTCGGCACCAGGTTTTCGAAGTTGCCGCCGGTAGCCTTGTCGATGCTGACTTCGATTTTGCCGGCGTCTTTGTAAACGTCATCTTTGGGCGCATCGACCGTGACAGTGCCGGTGGTTGCGCCGGCATCGATGTGGATCACCGCACCATTGCTCAAGGTGACGGTGACTGGCGTGCCGGCGGCGTTGGTCAAGGTGGCGGTGTAAACAATCGAGCCACCCTCGGCGACGGTGTCAGTCGCGGACAGGGACAGGCCGGTGGTGTCCTGGGTATCGGTCACCGTGGTGTCCGCAGGCTTGCCATCGATGTCCAGTTTTTCGTAATTGCCACCTTGGGCGTCGTCGATCTTGACGCTCAGGTTGTTGCCGCCAG
>NZ_JAOSHO010001022.1 GCF_025917275.1 Pseudomonas agronomica
CGGGAGCAAGCTCCCTCGCCACGGGTTATCCCGTCCGTAAACCTCTATAGCCCACAGAAAGGAAATGAAATGTCCGTTTTTACCCATGTCACCGTCGGCACCAACAACCTGGCAAACGCTCGCGCATTCTATGACGCTACCTTGAAGGAAATCGGCCTGAAGCGCGTTGCCGACCTTGATGAGGCCGGTTCCATCTGGGGCGTCGACAAGCCTTCGTTCTTTGTACTGAACCCGGCCAACGGCAACCCGGCGTCCATCGGCAACGGCGTCACCGTGAGTTTCGAAGCGCCGGACCGGGCGGCGGTCCATGCCTTCCATAGCGCCGCGCTGGCGAACGGCGGCGTGTGCGAGGGGCTGCCGGGCTCTCGCGGCTGGGCGGAAAATGCCTACGCGGCTTATGCCCGGGACCTGGATGGGAACAAGCTGGCGGTATATTGCTTCAAGGCTGAGTAATGAGATGGAGCTTGCTCGCGAAAGCGGCGGGTCAGCCACAGGGATGCTGGATCGGCTATCGTCA
>NZ_JAOSHO010001023.1 GCF_025917275.1 Pseudomonas agronomica
CGGGAGCAAGCTCCCTCGCCACGTTCGTTTGGCTAGACCAGCCGGGCACGGCTCGTGTTGAGCGAGGCTGGACGTGAAGCCGTGGGTGCTGCGGACGGCATCCAGCGTGTATGCACCTCGCCGACCTGGGCGATGAAACCCACGACCCAATGGCAGAACTGCGCCTCATCGAGCATCGACAATGGGCAGTGGGCACACAAGCGAACGCTGCCCTTGTCGTCCAGGGCCAGCCAACTGCCGGCGAGCAAGTCCAATCGAAAGTTGAGCTCCAGCAAGCGCTTGTGCAGGCCGGGCATATGGGCAGGCACGTCGACCGCGCAGTGGAGGATGGCGAGGTCGCCGTGATCGGGCAGCTCGATGACCACGGCTTCGCGGTTGCTCGCGTCATACAACGCACAGACGCCGCCCTCCAGCTGAAGGTCCGCATTCAAGTGTTCCGCTAGGGCCGCGATCAGGCGCTGGGCGATGGGTGGAGCGGTCATGGAAAATCTCCCTGTGCAGATGATGATCGAATG
>NZ_JAOSHO010001024.1 GCF_025917275.1 Pseudomonas agronomica
GTTTGCTTATGCGAACGTCGTCAGTACCGAGCAATTTCTGAGCGACAGCCAAGCGCAGGCGTAGCGATAACGACAGGCGAAATGACTAGGCGTGCGTGGGCGGTTGCTACGAGAATGGCCAGGTTTTCTGCCAGAGCCCGTCGTATGAAACGTAAACGCCCGCCGCGCCTGGTCGCTTCCCCTACCCAAAAGGACGTCTTCGGGTGGACGCCAGAACACCCACCGACATGGGACTGCTCAAGCGACGTATCCAGGCCGGGATTCCTGGGGACCATGATCTACGTGGCGGGCATGTTACTGGCCCTGCCCGTCTATTGGCTGGCAGTGTTTACCCTGATGCTGTGCAAGGTCGAAGGCCTGTCGTCCACTCACACCAGAGTTATCGAACACCCGCTGGTTATGGCGCTCATGTTCATCAGCGCATTCGCGGCCATCTGCGTCATCAACTGGCTGGCATCCGAACCTGACGTGCTGGGTTTCTGCTTTGACGAGCGCCAGCAACGGCTCACCTTCA
>NZ_JAOSHO010001025.1 GCF_025917275.1 Pseudomonas agronomica
GCCAAGGCGCACCTGCATGTCATCAGCGCCCACCCGTCACCCATGCTCTCGTCGGCCGACCCGACGTTCCAGCTCAAGGAAACCATTGAGGCTCGTTATCGCGAACAGTGCCGGGCGTTCCAGGCCGAATTCGACATTGACGACCAGCACCTGCACATTCAGGAAGGCCCGGCGGACGTGTTGATTCCCTACATGGCCCACAAGCTCCAGGCCGCGGTCACGGTGATCGGCACCGTTGCGCGCTCCGGCTTGTCAGGCGTGTTGATCGGCAACACCGCAGAAGCCGTGCTCGATGCGCTGGAAAGCGATGTGCTGGTGCTCAAGCCGCAGGAGGTCGAGGATCACCTAGTGGAACTGGCGGTCAAGAATTGACGATCAAAAGATCGCAGGCTTCGCCAACTCCTACAGTATGGCGTGGTCCTGTAGGAGCTGCCGAAGGCTGCGATCTTTTCAACCGCCGATCGCATCCTTAAGGAACCCCGGCGCGATATAACGCTGGTAATGCGCTTCGGA
>NZ_JAOSHO010001026.1 GCF_025917275.1 Pseudomonas agronomica
CGCTGGTAGTGCCGCTGGTCGTCGTGAAATTCCACCACGTCGATGTTCAGGCGATCGTCGCTGGTGACGCGGTACCAGATGCCGACCTCGGCCAGCAGGCGCTCGACGAAGGCCAGGTCGCTCTCGTCGTATTGCATGACCTGTTCGCGCCGGGGGTACTGGCGCACCAGGTTGAAATAGAACTCCTCGCCACGAAAATCGTGGCGCGTGCGCAGGATGTGCTCGACGATCTCGGGCACCGACTGCTGCTGGTAGATGCGAAACTGCTTGCCGCGCCCAAGCCGCGCAAAACGCGGTTGCAAGGTGATTTCGTAGCGAGCTTCGTCGTTGGAACCGGACAGGCGCTTGAAGCCTGAGATCACGCCATGGAAGGCGCGCAGCGGCTTGATCACCGGCGGCGTGAAACCCTTGGGCGTCGGCGGTGGCGGCACGGCGTACAGGTTGAAATAACCCCAGCGGTTGAGCACGTCGGTGGCCGCCAGGTCGCGCTCGGTGCAGGTGAATTCGATGCG
>NZ_JAOSHO010001027.1 GCF_025917275.1 Pseudomonas agronomica
TTCGCGAGCAGGCTCGCTCCCACATTGTTTTGTGGTGGCCTCTGGAATCGATCGTTATCCACAGGAGCGTGGAAATGCGTTGGGCGACTTATTTCGCCGTGTTGGCCTCCGTCCTGAGTGTTGGACTTGCCCTTGGCGTCAGCATGCCCCTGGTGTCGCTGCGCCTGGAAGGCTGGGGTTATGGCTCGTTCGCCATCGGCGTGATGGCGGCCATGCCGGCGGTTGGCGTGCTGGCAGGGGCCAAGGTGTCGAGCCGGCTGGCGGCGCGCTTCGGCACGGCGGCGTTGATGCGCCTGTGTCTGTGGGGCGGGGCGATGTCCATCGGGCTGTTGGCCTTGATGCCAAGTTATCCGGTCTGGTTGGTGCTGCGGCTGGTGATTGGTGTGGTCCTGACTTTGGTGTTCATTCTCGGTGAGAGCTGGATCAACCAGTTGGTCATCGAGCGATGGCGTGGGCGGTTGGTAGCGTTGTATGGCAGCAGCTATGCCCTGAGCCAGTTGTCCGGCCCGTT
>NZ_JAOSHO010001028.1 GCF_025917275.1 Pseudomonas agronomica
TCGCGAGCAGGCTCGCTCCCACAGGAGGAACACAATGGCGGAGTGAAACTGCACAAATCTTCCAGACCGCCCCATCCAAGTCGTTTAATCTCAGCCAGCCGATACATAAACGAGACAGCCCATGACCGCGCGCAACTGGATCGATCTCAAGCAGGACGCCACGTCCGGCATCGAGACCGTGCGCGCGCATTTCGAGGGGCATGCCTACGATCCGCATTGGCACGATGCCTACCTGGTGGGGGTGACGGAGCAGGGCGTGCAACAGTTCCATTGCCGAAGGCAGCAACACAACAGCACTCCAGGCAAAGTGTTCCTGCTCGAACCCGGCGAACTGCATGACGGAAACGCACCCCACGAACACGGTTTCACCTACCGCACGTTGTACCTCGAACCGCACTGGCTCGAGCGCGAGCTGCGCTCCTTGTTCGATGAAGCGCCGGACAATGCCCAGTTGGGCTTTGCCGCCACCCTGAATGATGACGCGCGTCTGGCGAGCGCCACCGCCACGGC
>NZ_JAOSHO010001029.1 GCF_025917275.1 Pseudomonas agronomica
CGATGGCAAGGTCAAGTTTTGCCAAAAACTGCCGGGCTGGCAATCGGCGCCGAGCTCGGCCAAGCTGCACTTATTGAAGATTTCACACCGGAGGTTCAGCCATGCGCTGGTCAGCGTTCAGCCTGTTTTGCATGCTCGGTCTTTCAGCAATGGCCCCCCAGGCATCGGCTGCCGGAGAAGATTACGGCGTGCTTATCATTTCCCGCGAGCGCCTGGAAGTGGCGACGTCCTGCGAAATCGGCATCTATATCCAGGACCAACTCACCGCCCGGCTGTTCCAGGAAGACAGCACGTCTTTCAATCTGCCGCCGGGTCGGTTCTCGTTGCGACTCAAGTTGTTGCCAGGCCAGGCGCCGGGCTGCAACCCAGGCATGCTCGCCCCCGGGTCGCAGGAGATTACGCTCAAGGCCGGCGATATTTTGAAATACCGCATCGCCATGAATGAGCAGGGTATGTACCTCAAGCAGGCCGGGCTCGGTTACTGATTTTCTGATTGCCCCTGTG
>NZ_JAOSHO010000103.1 GCF_025917275.1 Pseudomonas agronomica
GAAAATCCTCGTATCGAAAGATACGGGGATTTTTTTTGCCTGCGAAAAATGCCGATGGCATCAAGTCGTCGTACAACCTGCCGATAACCCGCCGAGAGGGCATGGACCGACGCCCTTACTTTTGGCTAACAACAAGAAAGGCGCCCGTTATGTTTCTTCGTCAATTGAATATCGCACCCCGTGCCGCGCTGGGTTTTGCCTTGATCGCTCTGTTGGTGGCGTTGCTCGGGGTGTTTGCGTTGGGGCAGATGTCGAGCATTCGCGACAGTGAGGTCGCGGTGGAGACTCAATGGCTGCCGAGCATCCGCGGGGGTGATGAGATCCGTGAGTGGATGCTGCGGATCCGTACCATTTCCCTGCGCATGGCCCTGGATCAGGACCCGAAGAACGTTGCTGTGTACCGCGGACAAATGGATACGCGCGACAAGGAACTGAGCGAAAAAATCGCGGCGTACGAAAAGCTCGTTGTGACGCCTGAAGGCAAGGCCCTCTATGATCAGTTCAAGCAGACCTTTGCCGCTTACCGTGCCGGTATCGCGCAATCGTTCATCCTGGCGGAGCAGGGCCGTCGGGATGAACTGATCAAACTGTTGCTGGTGGACATGAAAACCGTGGTGGACGGTTCGGGCAAGCAGCTCAACGACCTTGCGGAGTTGTTCTCCAAGCAAGTGTCCATCGAGAGCCAGAAATCCCAGGAGCATTACGTCAATTCGCGAATGATCGTCAGCCTGTTCGTCGTGCTGGCAGCCCTGGCCACCGTTGTGCTGGCGATGTTGTTGACCCGCAGCATCGTCAAGCCTTTGGGCGAGGCGTTGAATGCGGCCGAGAACGTGGCGCGGGGCGACCTGACCCGGCCCATCGAGACCCATGGCAACGATGAAGTGAGCCGCTTGCTCAAGGCCCTGGCGACCATGCAACAGAACCTTCGGCAAACCTTGCAAAGCATCAGCGGCTCGGCAACACAATTGGCGACCGCTGCCGATGAGCTGAACGCTGTCACCCTCGACAGCACCCAGAGCCTGCAGCAGCAAAACAACGAAATCGAACAGGCCGCCACCGCCGTCACGGAAATGACCACCGCCGTGGAAGAAGTCGCGCGCAACGCCGTCTCCACCTCTGATGCCACCCGCCAATCCAGCGAATCGGCAACGTTGGGCCAGGAGCGGGTCAGCGACACCGTCGAGGCCATCAGCGCGCTGGCCAGTGACGTACAGGTGACCGGTGGCCTGGTGCAGTCGCTGGCGAGCCAGTCCCAGGACATCGGCAAGGTGCTGGATGTGATCCGGGCCATTGCCGAGCAAACCAACCTGTTGGCGCTCAACGCGGCCATCGAAGCGGCCCGGGCGGGGGAGAGCGGTCGTGGTTTTGCCGTGGTCGCGGACGAAGTGCGAGCGCTGGCTTATCGCACGCAGCAATCGACCCAGGAAATCGAGCAAATGGTCCAGGGCATGCGCAACGGCGCCACCCAGGCGCTGGATTCCATGCAGGCCAGCTCCAGCCGTGCGGCGAGCACATTGGCGATGGCGGAGCGGGCGGGCGAGGCATTGCAGACCATCACCGCGTCAGTGCACCAGATCCACGAGCGCAACCTGGTGATCGCCAGCGCCGCCGAGGAACAGGCGCAAGTGGCCCGCGAAGTGGATCGCAACCTGGTCAATATTCGTGATTTGTCCGTGCGTTCGGCCACTGGCGCGGACCAGACCAGCGCGTCCAGCCACGAGCTGTCGCAACTGGCGAATTCGCTGCGCACGATGGTGCAGCGGTTTCAGGTTTGATCGGTGGATAGATTGGACAGTGATTCTGCCCGAGATTAAGTATTGACCATGCCGCCCTCATCGCGAGCAAGCTCGCTCCCACAGGATGACCGCGATCAACTGTGGGAGCGAGCTTGCTCCGGGCGGCGTTCCGACGATGACGGTGGATCATCCAGCATCAATATTGCTGATCCGGCGCCATCGTCAGTAAGACCTCAGTGCAACTTCAACCGAGGCTCAGTCCCGCGCCCGATCTTGCTGCCCAGCATCAGCATCGCCGTGCGGAACATCCCGTACAGCGCCATCTGGTGCATGCGATACAGCGACACATAGAACATCCGCGCCAGCCAACCTTCGAGCATCACGCTACCGGTCAGGTTACCCATCAGGTTACCCACCGCCGAGAAGCGCGACAGCGAGATCAGCGAACCGTAGTCGGTGTATTTGTATTCCGGCAGGGCCTTGCCTTCGATCCGCAATTTCAGCGACTTCGCCAGCAGCGAGGCCTGCTGGTGCGCGGCCTGGGCGCGGGGTGGAACGTTACGGTCGCTGCCCGGTTGCGGGCAAGCGGCGCAGTCGCCGAAGGCAAAGATGTTCTCGTCGCGAGTGGTCTGTAGTGTCGGCAGCACTTGCAGTTGATTGATCCGGTTGGTCTCCAGCCCGTCGATTTCCTTGAGGAATTCCGGCGCGCGAATCCCGGCGGCCCAGACCTTCAGGCTGGCATCGATCACTTTGCCATCCGCCGTGATCAGGCTGTCGGCAGTCACTTGGCTGACGGCGGCGCTGGTCATGACGTTGACCCCGAGTTTTTCCAGGGTCTTGTGCACCGGTCCGCCGATACGCTCAGGCAACGCTGGCAAGACCCGTGGGCCCGCCTCGATCAGCGTGATGTGCATGTTTTCCGGCTTGATTCGGTCCAGGCCGTAGGCGTGCAACTCGTGGGCGGCGTTGTGCAGCTCGGCCGCGAGTTCGACGCCCGTCGCACCCGCCCCGACAATGGCGACGCTGATGCGCTCGACGACGTCGGTCTGCCCGGCATGGGCGCGCAGGTAGTGGTGGAGCAATTGCTGGTGAAAGCGCTCGGCCTGTTTGCGGGTATCGAGGAACAGGCAGTGCTGCGCCGCGCCTTCGGTGCCGAAATCGTTGGTGGTGCTGCCCACTGCAATCACCAGTGTGTCGTAGCCCAGCTCCCGGGCAGGCAGCAACTCCACGCCCGCTTCGTCGTAGGTGGCGGCGAGTTGGATGCGCTTGCGCTCACGGTCGAGACCGCTCATGCGCCCGAGCTGGAACTCGAAGTGGTTCCATTTCGCCTGGGCGACGTAGTTGAGTTCGTCTTCGGAGGAGTTCAGCGAGCCCGCTGCCACTTCGTGCAGCAACGGCTTCCAGATATGGGTCAGGTTCGCGTCGACCAGCATCACGCTGGCCGTGCCGCGCCTGCCCAGAGTCTTACCCAGGCGGGTAGCCAACTCCAGGCCGCCGGCGCCGCCGCCAACGATGACAATACGATGAGTCATGGGGATATCTCGCAAGGCTAAAGGAATTCGGTGCCGTTACCTGCGCGAGCGCCAGTGACAAAAAGCGGCTCATAGCGTCAGGTAACTGATCAGTCGGCTCAACAGGCCCAGGCCGATGGTCACGGCCAGTACCACCACCAGGAGCATCCACGGCCGGAAAGGCCGGCGCTCGACTCGGTGTTGGGACAGTTGCAGGTACTCTTCGACATGCTTCTGGTCTTCTGGGTTCAGGCGACTGGTCATAAAGGCCTCGTCAGGTAGACGTTGCGGGATGTGAAGACGTTACAGCGTCCGGCTATCCGGCGTTGAACGCCGCATAGCCGCTCGCCGGAACGGGTTCGACGATCAGGCTGTCGTCCAGGCGAATGATTCCACTTTTTAACACTCGGGCGGTGATTCCGCCATGGCCGCGTACTGCCTGGAATGTACCCTCGCCGAGGTTTCGCTCCAGCCGTGCGCAGGGCTGGCACCAGCCGGTGGTTTCGAAAATGGCCTGGCCGATGCGAAAGCGCCGGCCCTTGAGGCTGAACAGGTTGATCCCGCTGACCGCGATATTGCGCCGCAGCTCCTGCGGCAGCACCGGTTGATCCTCGGGACGGCCCATCAGCGAGCTGATCACGCCCAGGTGCTCCCACTGGATCAACGTCACCTGCCGCGCATTGCGCACGCCGGGGCGCGCATGGTCGCCAGTGAGACCGGCCTCCAGGCGCGCCTCCACGGCGTCCAGTTCGCTCATCGGCGCATGACCCTGGGGGCGCACCCCGATCCAGCGCACGCGGCCCTGTTGCGGCACAGCGGCGATCAGTTCCTGCAGGGGGCTCACAGGCTGATCCCGACATCGAAGACGATGCTGCGACCCAGGTTGCCCCGCAGGAAATCCGGCGCATCGGGATGGGCGAACAGTACGCGGGCGAAGGTTGGCCCCACCAGCGACAACGAGCGCCAGCCCTGGCGCAGGTATTCGGTCGGCGGTGGGAAGTGGCTGTTGAGGTCCAGCACTTCGCGCTTGAGACTGGCGAACGCAATGATATCCAGCTCCCCCAGGTCCATGCCGCGCTCGGTGTAGTTGTGGGCTTTCTTGCGCAGGGTCGGTGCCAGTCGCATCAGGAATTCGTTGGCGGGAATTCTTCGGGGCTTGGCCTCGCGACGCACCAGTTGGCTCAAGGAGAAGGCGCTGCGGCGACGCTGCAGTTCATCGCGCCATTCGTCATTGAGGCGACGGCCCTCGTCGAGCACAAAAAACACTTCGAAGTTGGCATCACGGAACAAGACGTCTGGCGGCTCCCCGGCCGGCGCGAACTCGTCGGCGCGATAGGGCACGTTCAACCCTTGCAGCAGGCGCTGGCAGACCCAACGCTCACGCTCCCATTTGCGGGCATTGGAGAGAAACGCGTTGGCCTGCTCGGCTGCGATCGTCAGCAGGCGTAAATAATCGGAATCATCCATGAGCCCAAGCTTAGCGTTCAAATGTGTTGATAAAAAATAAAGCGTGTCGCTGAGGGCAAATTTTCGCTCAGGCAGGGCCTGGCGGGCCGTCCTGTCCAGCCAGGCGCGCCAGCCAGGCGCAGAACAGCTCCAGTTTCTTGCTGTGTTGGGCACTTCGCTTCGCCAGGTAGACATAACGGCTCGGATAAAAGCCAAACGGTGCCACCAGACGGCCAAGGCGAATATCGTCGGCCACCAGATGCCAAGGGGCGACGCAAATCCCCAGGCCGGCAATTGCCGCTTCCAAAGTAAAGTAATAGTGCTCGTATTCCAGTCCAGTCAGGGGTGTGTTCCGGTAGCCAACCGCGTCGGCCCAGTTTGCCCAGGCGTCTGGGCGCGTTCGGGTATGCAACAGCGGATGACTGAAGATCGAGTTCAGATCGGTGAGTTGCAGGCGTGCGGCTAATGCCGGCGACAAAACGATGCCCAGCCGTTCAGGAAACAGCAGGACCGTATTTTCTGGTTCGCCAATGACATCCTGTTCGGCGGTGATCATCACGTCATAGCGATCCCGGCCTGGATCGGCCCCTGGGACCGGTGAGCTCAAGCGAATCTTGATATCCGGGTAAGTCGAATTGAAGTCGAACAGGCGAGGTATCAGCCACTTGGCGGTAAACGTGCTGAAGCAGGAAACGTCCAGGGTGCCTGTCGCGGTATCCCGGACCCGGCCCACCGCCGCGTCGATCTGGTCCAGCGCGGCGGTCAATTGAGGCAGGAGTTCTTTTCCGGCCGTGGTGAGCTGCGGCTTGTTCTTGGTCCCCTCGAACAGATCCACGCCAAGGCTCAGTTCCAACTGGCGTACCTGGCGACTCACGGCACCGGGCGTGACGGAAAGCTCTTCGGCAGCGGACGTCATTTTCCCGAGTCGAGCCGCAGCCTCGAAGGTGCGCAACGCATTCAATGGGGGGAGGCGACGTCTCATGAAGTGACTTTAACTCAAATACACCGACCGCATAAATCGTTATCGGCGAGCGTGAGGTTTGCGCAGAATCGCTGGGCTGCCGCTGGTCTGTCGACTGTTCAGGTTGCGGAGCATTCCAGAATCCAATTGAGAGCACCTCACATGCCGTTCGTTCGTACAGCTGTCATCAAGGGCACCAGCCAGCAACAGCGCCAACGCATCGTCGATGGCATACACCAGGCGTTGGTCGAAAGCATTGGTATGCCCCAGGATGAATTGTTCAACCTGGTGACGGACTATGATCCGCAACAGTTTTTCTACAGCCGAACTTTCAACGGTGTGGCCCGTTCAGACAATTTGATCGTGGTTGAGATTACGATGCGCAGGGGCCGCAGCGATGCGATGAAGCGCGACCTCTATAAAAACATCGCTGACAATCTCGCCGTTCAAGCCCAGGTTCGTCCGCAAGACGTGTTCATTTTCATGCATGAAAATGACTATTCGGATTGGTCGGTGGGCTTTGGTAAGTTTGCAATGGCACTGGTGCAACAGCCTGCAAGTATCGCGACTGAATAGCGAACGACCTGCGCGTTGAACCGGTGCTCGAATCCGCGCTGTACCGTGTTCACGTTTCGCAGGAGTAGCCATGATCGGTGCCGAATTGCTCTCACCGCAGACCCTGGCGGTCGGCTGGCTGGTTTACGTGCCGGTGCTGGCGTGGGCGGTGGCGCGGGCGCCGTGGGTCGAGCTGTTTACCGACAGCCGTCGCCAGCATTTGCTGTTTGGCACGGTGCTGGCGTTGTTCCTGTTATGGCTGGTACGGCGAGACTTCGACACGGGCGTCTCGTATCACTTCCTTGGCATGACGGCCGTCACCTTGCTGCTGGATTGGCCCCTGGCGATCCTCGGCGGACTGTGCGCGCAGCTCGCGCTGGTGCTGCTGGGCCGTCAGGACATGATGGCTGTCGGCATCAATGGCGTGCTGTTGATTCTCCTGCCGGTGCTGATCACTGAATGTTGCGCCGTCCTGGTGGAGCGTGCCCAGCCGCGCAATCTGTTTGTGTATATCTTCTGTTCCGGGTTTCTCGCCGCCGCGCTTTCGGCGCTGGGGTGCCTGCTGCTGGGGCTTGGCCTGCTCTGGTACGACGGCATCTTCGTCATGCCGTACTGGCCGGAAGATTTCGTCGGTTACCTCTGGCTGATCATTTTCCCGGAGGCTTTCATCAACGGCATGGTGGTCAGCGCGCTGGTGGTGTTCAGTCCCGAATGGCTGGAGACCTTCAACCGCACACGCTACCTGTCGGCACCCTGGAACGATGAAGACAAGCCTTGATTCACGTCAAGGCTGCACCGCCTGCCGCGCTTCATGCTCTGGAAAATTTCCAGGAGTGCAACCATGAGTGTTTATGAGTGGGCGAGGCAAGAAATCCGGCGCAGTCACGACGCGGCCATGGAGATCGGCTTTGACCCGGGCTTGAGCCTGCGGGCCTTGCTCAGCGCGATTGTGCAGCAGAGCAAGAGCGTACGCAGTGTCGACGATTTGGCCGATGAGTTGAGTTTCCTCGCGGAAAATCTCGACGACAGCCAGGATTACGGGTTCATGCGGCCTTAGGGGGTGAATGCTGCCCGATGACTCTGTGGCGAGGGGATTTATCCCCGTTGGGCTGCGTAGCAGCCCTGAAACCTGACACCGCAATGTTTCAGACTGACTGCATTTAGCTTTTTTGGGGCTGCTGCGCAGCCCAACGGGGATAAATCCCCTCGCCACAATGATCCAGGCCAGGCTTTAGTGATGCGAGCGGGGATTGAAGTCTTCGCTGAACAACTCATCCTCCGCATCCGGGGCCACTGGAATCTTGTGTTCTTCCGACGCCCAGGCGCCGAGGTCGATCAGCTTGCAGCGATCCGAACAGAACGGCCGGAATTTGCTTTCGGCGGTCCATTCGACCGGGGCGCCACAGGTTGGGCAATCAACGATTGGGGGTTGGCTCATGGTTGGCCTCCACGCAAGGTAAGGTAAAAGTGATGCAGGCGTTCGACCTCGCTGTGCAGCCAGGCGAGGTCGCGGTCGTTGACCACCACGTCGTCGGCATGGCTGAGGCGATCCTGGCGACTGGATTGGGCCTTGAGGATCGCCTGGACCTGCTGCTCGCTGGTCTGGTCGCGCTGCAAGGTGCGTTCGACCTGCAATTGTTCCGGTGCGTCGATCACCAGGATCCGCTGGGTCATGGCGTACTGCCCCGACTCGATCAATAGCGGTGACACCAGGATCGCATAGGACGATTTTGCCTGGGCGAGATGATGGGCGATCTCTTCGGCAATCAGCGGGTGCAGCAGTGCTTCCAGCCAGCGGCGCTCCTCGGCATTCTCGAAGATGAGCGTGCGCAGCGCGGCTCGATCCAGTGCGCCGCCTGTCTGCAGCACACCCGCGCCAAAGTGTTCGGCGATTTTTCCCAGCGCCGGGCGTCCGGGTTCGACGACCCAGCGCGCCGCATGGTCAGCGTCGATCACATGCACGCCCAGGTCGATGAAATGTTGGGCCGCCGCGCTCTTGCCGCTGCCGATGCCACCGGTCAGGCCGAGAATCCAGGGTTTTTCCGCAGAACTGTTCATTAAAAACCGACTGACTGCCAATAGAAGTCGGTTATTTGACCACCCCAGAGCAAGGCAATCCAGCCGGCAATGGCCAGATAGGGTCCGAAGGGGATCTGTGTCGATGTCGGTGCGTTGCGCAGGCGCAGCATGACGACGCCGACCACAGCGCCTACCAGCGACGACAGCAGCAGCGCCAGCGGCAGGATTTGCCAGCCGCCCCAGGCGCCCAGCATCGCCAACAGCTTGAAGTCGCCATAGCCCATGCCTTCCTTCCCGGTCAGCAACTTGAATACCCAGAACACCACCCACAGCACCAGGTAACCGGCGACCGCGCCCCATAACGCCTGGTTGAGAGAGACGAACAGCCCGAAGCTGTTGATGATCAAGCCCAGCCACAAAAGGGGCAGTACGAGGGAGTCGGGTAACAATTGATGCTCTGCGTCGATCAGGCTCATCGACAACAAGCCCCAGCTCAGCACCATCGCCATCGCCGCATGCCAGCCGAAGCCGAAATGCCAGGCGACGAACGCCGACAGGGCGCCACAGGCCAACTCAGTCAATGGGTAGCGCTTGCCAATGGGCGCAGCGCAACTGGAGCAGCGCCCGCGCAACGCCAGGTAGCTGAGCAGTGGAATATTTTCCCAGGCGCGGATGCGGTGGCCGCAGTGCGGGCACTGGGAATGGGGCAGCATCAGGTTGTAGACCGGGCCGGGAGCTTCGGCCGGCAGGCCGAGCAAGTCCTGGGCTTGTAGCCGCCATTCACGGTCAAGCATCTTCGGCAGGCGCCAAACCAGCACGTTGAGAAAACTGCCAATGATCAGCCCGAGCAGCAATGCCGTCAGCACGAACGCCAAGGGGTAAAGCACGAAGAATTCGCTCAAGGGCATGTCAGATCGCAGAGCCGAGTTGAAAGATGGGCATGTACATGGCAACCACCAGGCCACCGACGACGACCCCCAGGACCACCATGATGAAGGGTTCCATCAGGCTGGTGAGGTTGTCCACCAGATTATCCACCTCAGCTTCATAAAAACTCGCCACCTTGTCGAGCATGTCGTCCAGCGCGCCGGACTCTTCGCCAATGGCCGTCATCTGGATCGCCAGGTTCGGAAAAATACCGGAAGCGCGCATGGAAAAATTCAGTTGCATGCCGGTCGAGACGTCTTGTCGGATGCGTAGCACCGCCCGTTTGAATACCACATTGCCGGTAGCACCCGACACCGAATCGAGGGCTTCGACCAGCGGCACGCCAGCCGCAAAGGTCGTTGAGAGCGTACGTGCATAACGGGCCACGGCGGACTTGTACATCAGGGTGCCCACCAGGGGCAGCTTGAGCAGCCATTTGTCCCGCCAGTCACGAAACGCCTGGGAGCGCTTGAGCGCATGTTTGACACCGAAAAACGCACCGACCAAACCGCCAAGCAGCAGCCACCACCATTCCTGCATGAATTCCGACAGACCGATGACCATCAGCGTGAAAGCTGGCAATTTTGCGCCAAAACCTGCGAATACCGACTCGAACTGCGGCACGACCTTGATCAGCAGGATGCTTGTGACCACGGCTGCAACAGCTACCACGGCGGCGGGATAGGTCATGGCTTTCTTGATCTTGGCCTTGAGGGCTTCGCTTTTTTCCTTATAGGTCGCGACCCGGTCCAGCAGCGTATCGAGGGCACCGGCCTGCTCGCCGGCGTCTACCAGGTTGCAGTACAACTCATCGAAATACTGCGGGCATTTGCGCAACGCCGCAGCAAAGCTGTTACCGGCGGCGACCTCCTGTTTCACCTCGTCCACCAGCTTGCGCATGTTGGCGTTGTCGAAGCCTTCGCCGATGATGTCGAAGGCTTGCAGCAATGGCACGCCAGCCTTGAGCATCGTCGCCATCTGGCGCGTGAAGAGGGCGATGTCCAGCGGCTTGATGCGCTTGCCCCTGCTGAATATCGAGGTGGACTTCTTGCGCACCTTGCCTGGATTGATGCCCTGTTTGCGCAGTTGCGCCTTGATCAGCGCCGGGCTCTGGCCGGTCAGCTCGCCGGACATTTTCGTGCCTTTGCGGTCCTTGCCTTCCCACACGTAGACGTCGGTTCTTACTGCCTTGACCGCCATGTTCAATCCTTGGTGACCCGGTTGATTTCTTCGAGGCTGGTGATGCCTTGCATCACTTTGACCAGCCCCGACGTACGCAGGTCGTTGAAGCCGTCCTTGCGCATTTGCAGGTCGATTTCCAAGGAGTTGCCTTCGGCCATGATCAACCGCTGCAACTCGGGTGTGTTCTTGACCACTTCGTATACCCCCACGCGACCTTTGTAGCCGTTGTTGCACTGTTCGCAACCGACCGGCTCATAGATCGTGAATGCGCCGATGCGTTCCCGTGGGAAGCCTTCCTTGAGCAGGGTTTCCTCGGGAACCTCGATGGCTCTCTTGCAATGCGTGCACAATTTGCGCGCCAGGCGCTGGGCGATGATCAGGTGCACCGCCGTGGCGATGTTGAACCCGGGGATGCCCATGTTGTGCAGGCGCACCAGCGTTTCGGCGGCGCTGTTGGTATGCAGGGTGGACAGCACCAGGTGCCCGGTCTGCGCGGCCTTGATGGCGATTTCGGCGGTTTCCAGGTCGCGGATCTCGCCGACCATGATCACGTCCGGGTCCTGGCGCAGGAACGAGCGCAGGGCATGGGCGAAATCCAGGCCCTGGCGCGGGTTCACGTTGACCTGGTTGATGCCTTCCATGTTGATTTCCACCGGGTCTTCGGCGGTGGAGATATTGATATCCACGGTGTTGAGGATGTTCAAGCCGGTGTAGAGCGACACGGTCTTGCCCGAACCGGTCGGCCCGGTCACCAGGATCAGCCCCTGCGGCTGCTTGAGGGCGGCCATGTACAGGTCTTTCTGTTCCGGCTCGTAGCCAAGGGCGTCGATGCCCATTTGCGCACTGGAGGGGTCGAGGATCCGGATCACCACTTTTTCGCCCCAGAGCGTGGGCAGGGTGTTGACCCGGAAGTCGATGGACTTGGTTTTTGACAGGCGCATCTTCAGGCGACCGTCCTGGGGTTTGCGCCGCTCGGAAATGTCCAGGCTGGCCATGACTTTCAGGCGCGCGGAGATGCGGTTGGCCAGTTGAATGGGAGGCTTGGCGACTTCCCGCAGCATGCCGTCGGTGCGCACCCGGACCCGGTAGGTTTTTTCATACGGTTCGAAGTGCAAGTCGGAGGAGCCGCCCTTGATGGCGTCCAGCAGCATCTTGTTGACGAAGCGCACCACCGGCGCATCGTCGCCGTCCTGGCCGACGATGCTGTCCTGCTTGCGGTCGTCGATCGACTCGATGTCCAGGCCGTCGAGGTCGACGTCGGCCATGCCTTCCAGGCCCGTGCTGCTGGATTCGAAGAACTTTTCGATGGCGTCGCTGAGCTTGTCGTCTTCCACCAGGATGGCTTCGGTGGTCAGGCCGGTGCTGAACTGGATGTCATTGATGGCCTGATGATTGGTCGGGTCGGAAATGCCCACGTACAGCTTGTTGCCACGCCGCCACAGCGGCAGGGCATGATGCTGGCGCACCAGTTTTTCGCTGACCAGGCCAGTGGGCTGGCTGTCCTTGTCGAGGCTGTTGAGGTCCAGCAGCGCGATGCCAAAATGTTCCGAGGCGATTTCCGCCACCTGCCGGCTCTGGATCAGTTTGTTCAGCACCAGATAACTGACCAGGGGCGTGCGATTGCGCTGGGCCTGTTGATAAGCCTGCTGTGCGTTTTGTTCGGTGATCAATTCGGCCAGCACCAATTGCTTGGCCAAGCCGCTGAGGGTGATGTCATTCATGGGGATACCGGACGCGGTCTGTTCATGATTTATAGCCTAGTCAAGCATAGGCGCCTCACCAGCGGGCAGAGGTGACAAAAAGCGTCAGATAGTGCGGTTGTTGGGGTAGGAGGTTGCTCCAGTTAGGGCAGGGAAGGCCTTGGCTGGCTGGGCTTCTGCGGGTTGGCATGTGCCCTGCAGTGGCCGTTTCAGGTCATGAGATTTCGACTCATGCATGGGAGATGTCTATGAACAAGCAAAAGGGCTTTACGCTGATCGAGTTGCTGATCGTCGTGGCGATCATCGGGATCCTGGCGACGTTTGCGTTGCCGCAATATTCGAAGTATCAGGCGCGAGCGAAGGTGACGGCGGGGCTGGCGGAGGCCTCCGCGTTGCAGGTGCCCTTCGAGGACGTCATGAATCAGGGAACCGATCCGACATTGGCCAATATCGGCGGTACGTCGCCCACCACCAACTGTACGATGACCGCGTCCGGCGTTGCATCGACGGGTGTGGGCAGCATTGTCTGCACCGTCCTGAACGCTTCCGCGCCAATCCTGGGTAAGACGATCACCTTCAGTCGCTCGGCAACGGGCGTGTGGACTTGCACGTCTACGGCCGCTCAGGAATATCTGCCGAAAAATTGCACTGGGACCTGATGCTATTCACTCGACATAGCCCTCGACATAGCCCCGCTTAAAGCGGGGCTTTTACTGGATAGTGGCTGTGTGTTCATGACGTGCAAAGAGAAACATAATCAATTCAGCGGGTTAGCGAAACTCGGAAACCCGCAAGTTGCATGTCTAAAATGTCCATATCATGCAAATTGCATGATTCCGTGAATTACCGCTTCGCTTAACCTGCTGATTTTCATAGGAAAAACTGTTGTTTCAAAACTGGCACAGCCTTCGCACTACTCCTGACAACCTGCCGCGATGCACTTTCGGCAGTTTCTGAGAAAAACAGGAGTTACTCGTATGAAGAAGTTCGCTATCACTGCCGCTGCTGCCACTGCACTGACTCTGTCCATGGCTAGCGCTTTCGCCGAGACCACCCAAGCAACTCAGGCCCCGATGATGCTGGCTGCGGGCGAAGCGACAAAAGCCAAGGAAGAGGTTTCCGACACCTGGATCACCACCAAGGTCAAAGCTGACCTGGTGACCGAAAAAGGCATTCCAGGCTCCGACATCAAGGTTGAAACCAACAAGGGTGTTGTGTCGCTGTCCTCCACTGTTGCGGTAACCGACGCGCAGAAGACCACTGCCGTGGCTATCGCCAAGAAAATCAAAGGCGTCAAAGCCGTATCGGCTGATGGCCTGAAATCCGAATAAGGAAAGACTTCTCGCCTGGACGGGAGAAGGCGCGGCAAGCGGGCTGGGTTATACGTCTTCCGTCGCTTTGGAGTTCATGCGAAAGGCCACATGGACGTGGCCATTACAGGCCCTCGGCATTCGTGTCGGGGGCCTGTTCTATTGCGGGAGGAAATGTGAGCCAGTCAGGGAGACCGGGTTGCCCCTTTCGCGAGCAGGCTCGCTCCCAC
>NZ_JAOSHO010001030.1 GCF_025917275.1 Pseudomonas agronomica
TGCCGCTGTAGGTGTAGCCACGTACCTGGTAGCGCGCCTGCTGGATCAGTTTGCTCAGTTCGACGATGCCGTTGAATTGAGGGACGCTGTCGCCTTGGCGCAGGGCGTTTTCGATTTCCGTCACCTTGGCCACGGCGTTGTCGGCGTTCGCGCCCAGCTTGGATCGGGCCGACTCGCGGTTCTGCGTCGCCTGGGTCAGGTCGGCAAAGGAGCGTTTGTATTCGTCGAGAATAGCCAGTTGCTGATTGAGCAATTCCTGGTCTGCCGGTCGTACAAAGCGCTTGAGGGCGGCTTGTACGCTTTCCTGAATCTTGCCCAGAAGCTCGCTCACGGCTGCGGGCCCCTGTTCGCCGCGACGCATCTCGTAGTCGAGGCGGGCGACTCGCAGGTCCTTGGCGAACTCATTGAGGCTGGCGATGGACGCCTGTTTATCTGAGCGGCTGATCACGCTACTCAGGCTGTTCCAGCCTGCGAAGGTGCTCAGGAGGGTCATGAGGAGCACC
>NZ_JAOSHO010001031.1 GCF_025917275.1 Pseudomonas agronomica
CAAGCCTCCCGCCTGGCCAAGATCACCAGCCCCCTGGGACCCGAGGTTTTGTTGCTCAAGGACATGAGCGGCGGCGAAGAGCTGGGGCGGCTGTTCAACTATGAGTTGCAGTTGCACTCGCTGGACAACGCCATCGACCTCAACCAGGTGCTCGGCAAACCGATGTGCGTGAGCGTTCAGCTGGATGGCGGTGGCGAGCGGCATTTTCATGGCATCGTGGCGCGCTTCAGCCAGAACGTCGACCAGGGCCAGTTCGCCAGTTACCAGGCCACGTTGCGCCCTTGGCTGTGGCTATTGACCCGCACCTCCGACTGCCGGATTTTCCAGAACCTGACCATCCCGCAGATCATCAAGCAGGTGTTCCGCGACCTGGGCTTTTCCGATTTCGAAGACGCCCTCAGCCGTCCCTATCGCGAGTGGGAATATTGCGTCCAGTACCGCGAGACGAGTTTCGACTTCGTCAGTCGCCTGATGGAACAGGAAGGCATCTACTACTTCTTCCG
>NZ_JAOSHO010001032.1 GCF_025917275.1 Pseudomonas agronomica
CGTCCAGCGCCGTTGTCCAGGCGGCTGATGTCGCCGTAGATGTTGCGCTGGACGGTCAGGCGGTTGTCGTACCGATCGCTCAGGGCAATCAGACAACCGTCGCGAAAATGTAGGAAAGGCGCGTCTTCGCCGGGCTGGGCGATGATCAATTCGTCCGGCTCATTGCTCAGGTAGATCGCCGCGCGGGCCAGGCTGTTGTGGATGGCCGGGCGTTGCAGGCTGGGCCGGGGGAAGGTGGTGCGGCGGTTTTCCTGGTCGATCCAGATGACCTGTTCGCCTTCGATCACCAGGCGATGGGCCAGGGCATGGCTCCAACCGCGACCGAGGCCGATGTCCAGTTCGGCGGCGCTGGTGCGATAGAGGCGAGTGAAGGTAAACGGCAGGCGTCCGTCGAGGGTACCGTCGTCCAGGGTCAGCAGTTCTTCGCCGGAGACCATCGACACCGGGCAGCCGTGGGTGCGGGTCTGTGCGGCGCTGTCGGCGGGGTCGCCGTTGGGGTTTGT
>NZ_JAOSHO010001033.1 GCF_025917275.1 Pseudomonas agronomica
CCCTCGCCACGGGGAAGGGTGTTCCTACAAAAAATGTGGCGAGCCGGAAATTTCTGACAAGTCGTGTCGGTTGGTGGTTCGGAAGCGGTGGGGATAGGCTTTGTCCGTCGCTGCAAAATCAGCGACCGGGTTTGGTCACCTGTTCGAAGTCAGGCGCACATGCGCAACTCAGCATTTCGGCGCTTTTGTCGGTATGCTTTGCGGCGGGCTGTGCGCGGGGCACTCTCGAGTGCGCCGGGTGCCTGACTTCCCGGTTGACCAACCTGCGTATAGCCCACCACCCTCGTTTGGTCACGAGGTGGGTGAGCTCACTATCAAGTCAGGAGTTTCAAGATGGTCAAGAACACCCCCAACCCCCCAAGAAAAGCCGAAGATCTCTCCGCCTACACCCGCCTCGATTCAGCAGAACGTCGCGAAGCGGCCGATCGAGCGCTAGACGTCCACTTATCGCCCAACAAGCCAGCCAAGCCCGACACCCAGGACGGCCAGATA
>NZ_JAOSHO010001034.1 GCF_025917275.1 Pseudomonas agronomica
CGGCAGCTCCTACGCAGGTCCTACGCAGGTCCTACGGGCTTGTTTTTTGCCAGGAGGCCGCCATGCGCGCCATTCTTTTCAGCAGCCAGACCTATGATCGCGACAGCTTTAGCAAGGCCGCTTTACCTACCGGCCTTGAATTGCAGTTCCAGCCGGCACGCCTGAACCTCGACACCGTGGCCCTGGCCGAACGGCACGAGGTGGTGTGCGCCTTCATCAATGACGATCTCAGCGCGCCGGTGCTGGAACGACTGGCTGAAGGCGGCACGCGACTGATCGCCTTGCGTTCGGCCGGCTACAACCATGTCGACCTGCCCGCCGCCAAACGCCTGGGATTAAGCATCGTCCGGGTGCCGGCCTATTCGCCCCATGCCGTGGCCGAACATGCGGTGGCGTTGATCATGATGCTCAACCGATGCCTGAACCGGGCCTGCAACCGCACCCGGGATGGTAACTTCAGCCTCAACGGGCTGACCGGCTTCGACCTGG
>NZ_JAOSHO010001035.1 GCF_025917275.1 Pseudomonas agronomica
AGCAAGCTCCCTCGCCACGGGGAGAGTGTTCCTACAAAAAATGTGGCGAGCCGGAAATTTCTGACGAGTCGTGTCGGTTGGTGGTTCGGAAGCGGTGGGGGTAGGCTTTGTCCGTCGCTGCAAAATCAGCGACCGGGTTTGGTCGCCCAGGGTTAGAATGGCGCACTCTCAGCCGCGCGAGCGGCTGTCTGCCTTATGGCTGACTGTGCGTGGGAGGGCTTCGGCCCTGCCGGGTTCCATTCCCTGGTCGACCAACCTGCGTACAGTTCGCCACCTCTCTGCTTGGTCGCAGAAAATGGTGAACTCCACTTCAGAATGGAGCTGCACGTCATGGTCAAGATCACCCCCAATCCCCCCGGAAAAGCCGAAAACCTATCCGCCTACACCCGCTTCGACTCGGCAGAGCAACGCGAGGCAGCCGACCGGGCACTGAATATCCATTTGTCTCCAGATACCGCCGTCAAGCCCGACACCCAGGACGGCCAGATC
>NZ_JAOSHO010001036.1 GCF_025917275.1 Pseudomonas agronomica
TAGTGGCACGCCGAGTTGGTCCTGCATACGGGCCACGGTGTAGCTCACCGAGGATTGGGAGCGGTGCAGCACTTCGGCGGCCTGGGCGAAACCACCATGGTCCACCACCGCCTGCAATGTTCGCCATTGATCAAGGGTCACGCGGGGCGCTTTCATATTGAGCTCCTCTTGTCCTAAGCTGGCGGTCCCTTGGTGGAGACTGCCGAATGAAAAAAATCTGTTGTGCGCTGCTGGCCCTGCTGCCGCTGACGGCCTTTGCCTACCCGATCGACGTGGAAAAACACCTCAACGGCCTGAGCATCGACTACAACGCCTACGACACCGATGCCGACATCGGCTCGATCCAGGTCAACAACTACGGCAGCACCGATGCGGCCTGCAAAGTGGTGTTTCGCAACGGCCCGGAAGCGCCACGCACCCGCAACATCGACGTCGCCGCCGGCAAGTTCAAGAACGCCACCGCCAAGTTCAACCGCAACATCATCAAG
>NZ_JAOSHO010001037.1 GCF_025917275.1 Pseudomonas agronomica
TCGCGAGCAAGCTCGCTCCCACAGGGGGCGGTGGAGGATACAAATGCTGTGGTCCCTGCAGCCACAAAACTGCGGGGGTTACTCGTTGTAGAACGCCTGGCGTTGTTGGGTTTCACACAGGCGCATGCGGCTGTTGCTCAAGTGCAAATACATGGCCGCCCGCGCCGCATCGATATTGCGACTGGCGATGGCATCGAAAATCTGTTGGTGTTCGGCATTGATTCCCTGCAGGTAGGCGCTGCGATCACTCTGCCCCGAATAGGCAGAGTTCATTCGGGTACGCGGGATCAGCTTCGTGCCCAGGTGCTTCATGATATCGATCAGGTAGTAATTGCCGGCCGCCTTGGCGATTTTCAAATGGAACTGGAAATCGGCATTGATGGTGGTGCCGGATTTTTCCGGCCCTTGCAGCAACGCTTCCAGCGCCTGGGCCAGTTCGGCCAGGGCTTCGGGCGTGGCGCGTTCGGCGGCCATGCCGGCAGCCTG
>NZ_JAOSHO010001038.1 GCF_025917275.1 Pseudomonas agronomica
GGCGGTAACTTTGAAAACCTGGTTCCGAGCACCACGCCGGCCGTCACCACGATCACCGACTCGCCTGACAATACCGGCTTGTCCCTGTCCGCCACCGACACCGTGGCTGAAGGCGGTTCTATCGTTTACACCGCAACCTTGACCAACGCCGCCGGCTCGCCTGTCACCGTCACCCTCAGCAACGGCGCGGTGATCAACATCGCTGCCGGCGCCACCACGGGCACCGTGACGGTCGACGCACCGAAAGACGACGTCTACAAGGACGCCGGAAAAATTGAAGTCAGCATCGATAAAGCCACTGGCGGCAACTTCGAACACCTGGTGCCGAGTACTGCGCCCGCCGTTACCGATGTGACCGACACGCTGGATACCAGCACCGTTTCGCTCACTGCAACGCCGACTATTGGCGAAGGCGGCGTGGTGGTTTACACCGCTTCGGTGAACGCTCCGGTCACCGGCACCCCGCTCGTCGTGACGC
>NZ_JAOSHO010001039.1 GCF_025917275.1 Pseudomonas agronomica
CAACCAGGACATTGCCGTAGAAGTGGATGAAAGCCACTGGGTGGGCCGCGACCGGCGCAAGAACATCGACCGCAATGAAACCGTGCGGATTGGCGAAGACCGACTGCGGGCCGTGCAGTGCAACGATGCCCTGCTCGTCGGCGGAACCAAGAGCGACAGCATCAGCACCCAATACCTCGTGGAGGCGGGTTCGCAGATTCGACTGGTGTGTGGCAAGAGCGTGCTGGAGTTCAACGCCAGCGGCGAGATCAACATCTCGGGCACCGCGTTCAATATCTATGCGAGTGGCAATGGCAACATCGACACCGGCGGGCGCCTGGACCTCAACTCCGGTGGCGCCAGCGCCGTGGATCCCAAGGGCAAGGGCATCAAGGGCGTGATCGATGCGGCGGTCAAAGCGTTGTTCCCGGCAAAGGGCAAACACTGAGGTTCATGACAGAACGCTGCTCACTCAAGAAAGCAGATGAAGCCGTGGCG
>NZ_JAOSHO010000104.1 GCF_025917275.1 Pseudomonas agronomica
GCTCCCTCGCCACAGGCCTATCGAGCGCAACGCAAACCCGGTCCCTCCTCTCTTTTTTGAATCGATTGCCCTTGATGGCGGCTTGACTGTGGACGTTACGTCGACCTGCGGCGGCTGTTCTTTGTGGATTAAGCCCTGTGAATAACCGCGCTTCAGCTCAGTTGATAACCCCCCTCCAAAACTGAAGATAACCACGCCTGTGGATAACAACCTCATTCATCCACAGGCTTACACCGGTTATCCAAGCCCCTCCTGGGCACATGACCACAGGGTTTTGAATCTCTGTACATATTGAAAATTAAGGCCTTCAGAGGTTTATCCACAGAAATGAAGGGCAGTAAGAATAAACATAAAAACAAAGATTTTATAAATTTCTTTCTTTTTTATTTTTTTAACCGCGAGTTCTCCACAGCTGGTTAAATTTTGTGCAAAGGGTTCTTTAGGAAGGGCGAAGTCCCTATACTTGCCGACCTGGCTCGAAAAACGCCCAGGACCTACTCAAAATCTATTTCCGAATTACCTGAATAAAGCAGGCACGAGGTGCGTGGTGGATTTCCCTTCCCGTTTTGAAGTGATCGTCATCGGCGGCGGTCATGCCGGTACCGAGGCAGCACTCGCATCAGCACGCATGGGCGCAAAAACCCTGTTGTTGACGCATAACGTGGAGACCCTCGGCGCCATGAGCTGCAACCCCGCCATTGGTGGGATCGGCAAAAGTCACTTGGTCAAGGAAATCGATGCCCTTGGCGGCGCGATGGCCATGGCCACTGATAAAGGCGGCATCCAATTTCGCGTATTGAACAGCCGCAAAGGCCCGGCGGTGCGCGCTACCCGTGCACAGGCCGACCGAGTGTTGTACAAGGCCGCGGTCCGCGAAGTCCTGGAAAACCAGCCGAACCTGTGGATATTTCAACAAGCGGCCGATGATCTGATCGTCGAACAGGACCAGGTGCGCGGCGTGGTCACGCAAATGGGTCTGCGTTTCCTCGCCGATTCCGTGGTGTTAACGACCGGAACGTTCCTCGGCGGACTTATCCACATCGGTTTGCAGAATTTTTCCGGCGGACGCGCCGGTGATCCGCCGTCGATTGCTCTGGCTCACCGTCTGCGTGAGTTGCCATTGCGTGTAGGGCGCCTGAAAACCGGTACGCCACCCCGCATCGACGGCAAGTCCGTGGACTTCTCGGTGATGACCGAGCAACCTGGCGATACTCCGATCCCGGTGATGTCGTTCATGGGCAACAAGGAACAGCATCCGCGGCAAGTCAGTTGCTGGATCACCCATACCAACGCCCGCACCCACGAAATCATCGCGGCGAACCTCGACCGTTCGCCGATGTATTCCGCTGCCGGTGAAATTGAAGGTGTCGGCCCGCGCTATTGCCCGTCGATCGAAGACAAGATCCATCGCTTTGCCGACAAGGAAAGCCATCAGGTGTTCATCGAACCGGAAGGTCTGACCACCCATGAGCTGTATCCGAACGGGATATCCACAAGCCTGCCGTTCGACGTGCAATTGCAGATCGTGCAATCGATCCGTGGCATGGAGAACGCGCATATCGTGCGTCCGGGTTATGCGATCGAGTACGACTACTTCGATCCGCGCGATCTGAAGTACAGCCTGGAAACCAAAGCGATCGGCGGCCTGTTCTTTGCCGGGCAGATCAACGGCACCACCGGTTACGAAGAAGCCGGCGCCCAAGGTCTGTTGGCCGGTGCCAACGCGGCACTGCGTGCCCAGGGCAAAGACAGCTGGTGCCCGCGTCGCGATGAGGCGTACATCGGTGTGTTGGTGGACGACCTGATTACCCTGGGTACCCAGGAACCGTATCGGATGTTCACGTCCCGTGCCGAATATCGCCTGATCCTGCGTGAAGACAACGCCGACCTGCGCCTGACCGAGAAAGGTCGCGAGTTGGGTCTGGTGGATGACGTGCGCTGGGCCGCGTTCTGCAAGAAACGCGAAAGTATCGAACTGGAAGAACAGCGCCTGAAGAGCACCTGGGTTCGTCCGGGGACCGACCAGGGCGATGCCATTGCAGCGAAATTCGGCACGCCGTTGACCCACGAATACAACCTGCTCAACCTGTTGAGCCGTCCGGAAATCGATTACGCCGGGTTGGTGGAGGTGACTGGCCAGGGTGCGGAAGATCCACAGGTCGCCGAACAGGTCGAAATCAAGACCAAATACGCCGGTTACATCGACCGCCAGCAGGATGAAATCGCTCGCCTGCGTGCCAGCGAAGACACCAGGCTGCCTGTGGATATCGATTACACCAGCATTTCCGGGTTGTCGAAAGAAATCCAGGGCAAGCTTGGGGCTACGCGTCCAGAAACCCTGGGCCAGGCCTCGCGCATCCCCGGCGTAACCCCGGCAGCGATTTCGCTGTTGATGATTCATTTGAAAAAACGCGGCGCGGGCCGCCAGTTGGAGCAAAGCGCTTGAGTTCGATGGTCACCTCGCAACACGCTGAAGAGTTATCCACAGGTGCCCGTCAGCTCGGGGTCAGCTTGACCGAAGCCCAGCACGCGCAATTGCTGGGCTACCTGGCGCTGTTGATCAAATGGAACAAGGCCTACAACCTGACCGCGGTGCGCGATCCGGATGAAATGGTTTCGCGGCATTTGCTCGATAGCCTCAGCGTGATGTCCTTCATCGAGAACGGACGTTGGCTGGACGTCGGCAGTGGCGGCGGCATGCCCGGTATCCCGTTGGCGATCCTGTTTCCCGACTCGAAAGTGACCTGCCTGGACAGCAACGGCAAGAAGACCCGCTTCCTGACCCAGGTCAAACTCGAACTCAAACTGGATAACCTGCAAGTTATCCACAGCCGCGTCGAAGCGTTCCAGCCGGCTGAGCCATTCAACGGGATCATCTCCCGGGCGTTCAGCAGCATGGAGAACTTCAGCAATTGGACTCGCCACCTGGGCGATACCAATACGCGGTGGCTGGCAATGAAGGGCGTTCATCCGGCCGATGAGCTGGTAGCATTGCCGGCAGACTTCCACCTCGATAGCGAACACGCCTTGGCCGTACCCGGTTGCCAAGGCCAACGCCATCTGCTGATACTGCGCCGCACGGCATGATTGGGAACACAAGCAAGAATGGCTAAGGTATTCGCGATAGCGAACCAGAAGGGTGGTGTGGGCAAGACCACCACCTGTATCAACCTCGCAGCATCCCTGGTCGCGACCAAGCGTCGGGTGCTGTTGATCGATCTCGATCCACAGGGCAACGCCACCATGGGTAGCGGTGTGGATAAACATGGCTTGGAAAACTCCATATACGACGTCCTGATCGGCGAGTGCGATCTGGGCCAGGCCATGCATTTCTCCGAGCATGGCGGTTATCAACTGCTGCCGGCCAACCGCGACCTGACGGCGGCCGAAGTGGTGCTGTTGGAAATGCAGATGAAGGAAAGCCGCCTGCGCAGCGCGCTGGCGCCGGTTCGCGAGAACTACGACTACATCCTGATCGACTGCCCGCCGTCGCTGTCGATGCTGACACTCAACGCCTTGGTGGCCGCCGATGGGGTGATTATCCCCATGCAATGCGAGTACTTTGCCCTCGAAGGGCTGAGTGACCTTGTGGATAACATCAAGCGCATCGCTGAGTTGCTGAACCCGGAGCTGAAAGTCGAAGGCTTGTTGCGGACGATGTACGATCCGCGCCTCAGCCTGATGAACGACGTGTCGGCTCAGCTCAAGGAACATTTCGGCGAGCAGCTCTACGACACGGTCATTCCGCGGAACATCCGTCTGGCGGAAGCGCCGAGCTACGGCATGCCGGCGTTGGCCTACGATAAACAATCCCGTGGTGCGCTGGCCTACCTGGCCCTGGCGGGCGAGATGGTTCGCCGTCAGCGCCGCCAACCACGCATCGCTGCTGCCCAGCCAACTTAAGGAAAACCCATGGCCGTCAAGAAACGAGGTCTCGGACGTGGACTGGATGCGCTGCTCAGCGGTCCGACCGTCAGTTCGCTGGAAGAGCAGGCCGTGCAGGTCGATCAGCGCGAACTGCAACATTTGCCCCTGGACCTGATTCAGCGGGGCAAGTACCAGCCACGTCGGGACATGGACCCGCAAGCGTTGGAAGAACTGGCACAGTCGATTAAAAGCCAGGGCGTGATGCAGCCGATCGTGGTCAGGCCCATCGCCGACGGGCGTTTCGAGATCATCGCGGGCGAACGCCGCTGGCGTGCCAGCCAGCAGGCCGGCCAGGAAACCATCCCGGCGATGGTCCGCGACGTGCCGGATGAAGCGGCCATTGCCATGGCGCTGATCGAAAACATCCAGCGCGAGGACCTCAACCCGGTCGAAGAGGCCGTGGCCCTGCAGCGCTTGCAGCAGGAATTCCAACTGACCCAGCAACAAGTGGCCGAAGCGGTGGGCAAGTCCCGGGTGACGGTGGCCAACCTGTTGCGGTTGATTGCCTTGCCTGAAGTCATCAAGACCATGTTGTCCCACGGCGACCTGGAGATGGGTCATGCCCGGGCATTGCTCGGTTTGCCGGAAAATCAACAAGTTGAAGGGGCGCGACATGTTGTCGCACGCGGTCTGACCGTGCGCCAAACCGAGGCACTGGTCCGTCAGTGGTTGAGTGGTAAACCGACCCCTGTCGAGGCGCCAAAACCTGACCCGGATATCGCTCGCCTGGAACAGCGCCTGGCCGAGCGCCTAGGCTCTGCGGTGCAGATCCGCCACGGAAAGAAGGGCAAGGGTCAGTTGGTGATCGGCTATAACTCTCTCGACGAGCTGCAAGGTGTCCTTGCACACATTCGCTGAAACAATTGCCCTTGTAGCGCGCAGTCGGAAATCACTACCTGAAGGTTGAATAGGGGCAGAACCGCCCCTATACTCTGCGCGCATTTTGTCGGCACAAATTATGCCAAGTTAGTGAATTCAGGCAGCCGACTATTGGAGAGCAAAAGCGATGGAAACACGCACGCCAAACCGCTTGCCGTTCCATCGTCTGGCAGTTTTCCCGGTTTTGATGGCCCAGTTTGTCGTTGTACTGATCGCCACGTTGGCGCTCTGGCAATGGAAAGGAGTCGTCGCCGGATACTCGGGTCTTTGCGGAGGCCTGATAGCCTTGCTTCCCAATATTTACTTTGCTCACAGGGCCTTTCGGTTTTCCGGCGCCCGAGCAGCCCAAGCCATCGTCCGGTCTTTTTATGCTGGCGAGGCGGGGAAACTGATTTTGACGGCAGTGCTGTTTGCATTGACGTTCGCAGGTGTGAAGCCACTGGCGCCGCTGGCTGTATTCGGCGTCTTCCTGTTGACCCAGATGGTCAACTGGTTCGCTCCCCTGCTAATGAGAACAAGACTTTCGAGACCTTAGGGCGTTTGAGGCAACCATGGCAGAAACAACCGCTTCGGGCTATATCCAGCACCACTTGCAGAACCTGACCTTCGGGCAGCTACCTAACGGCAGCTGGGGTTTTGCCCACTCCGCAGCAGAAGCCAAGGAAATGGGCTTCTGGGCTTTCCACGTCGATACCCTCGGCTGGTCGGTCGCACTGGGCCTGATCTTCGTTTTCCTTTTCCGCATGGCGGCGAAGAAAGCGACCTCCGGTCAACCGGGTGCACTGCAGAACTTCGTTGAAGTCCTGGTCGAATTCGTCGATGGCAGCGTGAAAGACAGCTTCCACGGCCGCAGCCCGGTGATCGCACCGTTGGCACTGACCATCTTCGTCTGGGTGTTCCTGATGAACGCCGTCGACCTGGTACCGGTCGACTGGATTCCTCAGTTGGCCATCCTGATCTCCGGCGACCACCACATCCCGTTCCGTGCCGTGTCGACTACCGACCCGAACGCGACCCTGGGCATGGCGTTCTCGGTTTTCGCACTGATCATTTTCTATAGCATCAAGGTCAAGGGCATCGGCGGCTTCATCGGCGAACTGACCCTGCACCCGTTCGGCAGCAAGAACATCCTGGTTCAGGCCCTGCTGATCCCGGTGAACTTCCTGTTGGAATTCGTGACCCTGATCGCCAAGCCAATCTCTCTGGCACTGCGTCTGTTCGGCAACATGTATGCCGGCGAGCTGGTGTTCATCCTGATCGCTGTGATGTTCGGCAGCGGCCTGCTCTGGCTCAGCGGCCTGGGCGTGGTGCTGCAATGGGCGTGGGCTGTGTTCCACATCCTGATCATCACCTTGCAGGCGTTCATCTTCATGATGCTGACCATCGTCTACCTGTCGATGGCGCACGAAGAAAACCATTAAGGCCAGTCTCGACTAGTCTGATGTCCTTCCCGGTCACACGGGAAGGAGCCCGGTACGGGCTGAGAAACGATTTGTTTTACCGCTTTAAAATCTAAAAAACCTAAACCATACGACGTAAAAGTCGGGAGGAAAGATGGAAACTGTAGTTGGTCTAACCGCTATCGCTGTTGCACTGTTGATCGGCCTGGGCGCACTGGGTACCGCAATTGGTTTCGGCCTGCTGGGCGGCAAGTTCCTGGAAGGCGCAGCGCGTCAGCCAGAAATGGTCCCAATGCTGCAAGTCAAGATGTTCATCGTTGCCGGTCTGCTCGACGCCGTAACCATGATCGGTGTTGGTATCGCTCTGTTCTTCACCTTTGCGAACCCGTTCGTTGGTCAAATCGCTGGCTAATTACTCGGATGTCTCGAGTAGATTGGTGTGATGGACAACGTAACTGCGAGGTGTTGGCGTGAACATTAATGCGACCCTGATTGGCCAGTCCGTTGCGTTCCTGATTTTTGTACTGTTCTGCATGAAGTTCGTATGGCCTCCGGTCATTGCGGCATTGCACGAACGTCAAAAGAAGATCGCTGATGGTCTGGACGCTGCCAGCCGTGCAGCTCGCGACCTGGAGTTGGCCCATGAGAAAGTGGGTCAGCAACTGCGCGAAGCGAAAGCTCAGGCAGCTGAAATCATCGAGCAAGCCAAGAAACGCGGTACCCAGATTGTCGACGAAGCCCGTGAACAGGCTCGCGTCGAAGCTGACCGTGTGAAGGCTCAGGCTCAAGCCGAGATCGAACAGGAACTCAACAGTGTCAAAGACGCGCTGCGTGCCCAAGTGGGTAGCCTGGCCGTTGGCGGTGCTTCGAAGATCCTGGGTGCCACAATCGATCAAAACGCGCACGCAGAGCTGGTAAACCAACTGGCTGCTGAAATCTAAGCGAGGGCGATCATGGCAGAACTGACCACGTTGGCCCGACCTTACGCTAAGGCGGCCTTCGAGCACGCTCAGGCCCACCAGCAACTGGCCAATTGGTCAGCCATGCTCGGCCTGGCAGCAGCGGTGTCGCAAGACGACACCATGCAGCGCGTGCTCAAGGCCCCGCGACTGACGAGCGCAGAAAAGGCCGCCACGTTCATTGACGTGTGCGGCGACAAGTTCGATGCCAAGGCACAGAATTTCATTCACGTCGTTGCCGAAAACGACCGTCTCCCGCTTCTGCCGGAGATTGCCGCTCTGTTCGACCTGTACAAGGCCGAGCAAGAGAAGTCGGTAGACGTGGAAGTGACCAGTGCTTTTGCATTGAACCAAGAACAGCAAGACAAACTCGCCAAGGTTCTCAGTGCACGACTCAACCGGGAAGTGCGCCTGCAAGTCGAGGAAGACAAGTCCCTCATAGGGGGCGTTGTAATCCGCGCCGGCGACCTGGTTATCGATGGCTCGATTCGCGGCAAAATCGCGAAACTTGCCGAAGCATTGAAATCTTGAGTTTGAAGGGGCAGCAGAGCAATGCAGCAACTCAATCCTTCCGAAATAAGTGAAATTATCAAGGGCCGCATCGAAAAGCTCGATGTGACCTCCCAAGCCCGTAACGAAGGCACTGTCGTCAGCGTATCTGACGGCATCGTGCGGATTCACGGTCTGGCCGACGTCATGTACGGCGAGATGATCGAGTTTCCGGGCGGCGTCTACGGTATGGCCCTCAACCTGGAGCAAGACTCTGTAGGTGCCGTGGTACTGGGCGCATACACGACTCTGGCTGAAGGCATGAGCGCCAAGTGCACCGGCCGCATCCTCGAGGTTCCAGTCGGTAAGGAACTGCTGGGTCGCGTAGTCGACGCACTGGGTAACCCAGTTGACGGCAAAGGTCCGCTGAACAACACCGAGACCGACGCGGTCGAGAAAGTTGCTCCAGGCGTGATCTGGCGTAAGTCGGTAGACCAGCCTGTACAGACTGGCTACAAGGCTGTCGATGCCATGATCCCTGTCGGCCGTGGCCAGCGTGAGCTGATCATCGGTGACCGTCAGATCGGCAAGACCGCCCTGGCGATCGACGCGATCATCAACCAGAAAAACAGCGGCATCTTCTGCGTCTACGTGGCAATCGGTCAGAAGCAATCGACCATCGCCAACGTGGTTCGCAAGCTGGAAGAAAACGGTGCACTGGCCAACACCATCATCGTTGCCGCCAGCGCCTCCGAATCGGCTGCCCTGCAGTTCCTGGCACCGTACTCCGGTTGCACCATGGGCGAATACTTCCGCGACCGCGGTGAAGACGCGCTGATCGTTTATGACGATCTGTCCAAGCAAGCAGTGGCCTACCGCCAGATTTCCCTGCTGCTGCGCCGTCCACCAGGCCGTGAAGCCTACCCAGGCGACGTGTTCTATCTCCACTCCCGTCTGCTGGAGCGCGCATCCCGCGTTTCGGAAGAGTACGTAGAGAAGTTCACCAACGGCGCCGTGACTGGCAAGACCGGTTCCCTGACTGCTCTGCCGATCATCGAAACCCAGGCTGGCGACGTTTCCGCGTTCGTTCCGACCAACGTGATCTCCATCACCGACGGTCAGATCTTCCTGGAATCGGCCATGTTCAACTCGGGCATCCGCCCTGCAGTTAACGCCGGTGTTTCGGTATCCCGTGTGGGTGGTGCCGCTCAGACCAAGATCATCAAGAAGCTGTCCGGTGGTATTCGTACCGCCCTGGCCCAGTACCGTGAACTGGCGGCATTCGCCCAGTTCGCTTCTGACCTGGACGAAGCGACCCGTAAGCAACTTGAGCATGGTCAGCGCGTTACCGAGCTGATGAAGCAGAAGCAATACGCACCGATGTCGATCGCTGACATGGCGCTGTCGCTGTATGCCGCTGAGCGTGGGTTCCTGACTGACATTGAAATCGCCAAGATCGGCAGCTTCGAACAAGCGCTGATTGCTTTCTTCAACCGCGATCACGCCGATTTGATGGCGAAGATCAACGTTAAAGGTGACTTCAATGACGAAATCGACGCTGGCTTGAAAGCCGGTATCGAGAAGTTCAAGGCCACCCAAACCTGGTAAGCCGCAGCGGGAGCCGCAAGGCTCCCGCTTGCTAACCTGATAGGTGTTACATGGCAGGCGCAAAAGAGATTCGCAGTAAGATTGCGAGCATCAAAAGCACGCAAAAGATTACCAGCGCCATGGAAAAAGTGGCGGTCAGCAAAATGCGCAAGGCACAAATGCGCATGGCTGCTAGCCGTCCTTATGCGGAGCGCATCCGCCAGGTGATTGGTCATCTGGCCAACGCCAACCCGGAATACCGCCACCCGTTCATGATCGACCGCGCCGTCAAGCGCGTCGGTTACGTTGTGGTGAGCAGTGACCGTGGTCTGTGCGGTGGCTTGAACACCAACCTGTTCAAGGCCCTGGTCAAGGACATGGCGGTAAACCGCGAACAAGGCGTCGAGATCGATCTGTGCGTGGTCGGTAGCAAGGGTGCGGCTTTCTTCCGCAACTTCGGCGGTAACGTCGTCGCCGCTATCAGCCACCTGGGTGAAGAGCCGTCGATCAATGATTTGATCGGCAGCGTCAAGGTGATGCTGGATGCTTACCTGGAAGGCCGGATCGACCGCCTGTCCGTGGTATCCAACAAGTTCATCAACACCATGACGCAACAGCCGACCGTGGAGCAGTTGATTCCACTGGTGGCGACCCCGGAACAGGAACTCAAGCACCACTGGGACTATCTCTACGAACCGGATGCCAAGGAGCTGCTCGACGGCTTGATGGTCCGCTACGTGGAGTCGCAGGTCTACCAGGCGGTGGTCGAGAACAACGCAGCTGAACAAGCGGCGCGGATGATCGCGATGAAGAACGCTACCGACAACGCCGGTGATTTGATCAGCGATTTGCAGCTGATCTACAACAAGGCGCGTCAGGCTGCGATCACCCAAGAGATCTCGGAAATCGTCGGCGGCGCTGCCGCGGTTTAACGGTTCAAATATTCAGAGGATCCAGCTATGAGTAGCGGACGTATCGTTCAAATCATCGGCGCCGTTATCGACGTGGAATTCCCACGCGACAGCGTACCGAGCATCTACGACGCCTTGAAGGTTCAAGGCGCCGAAACCACCCTGGAAGTTCAGCAGCAGCTGGGCGACGGCGTGGTTCGTACCATTGCGATGGGCTCCACCGAAGGCTTGAAGCGCGGTCTGGACGTCAACAACACTGGCGCAGCCATCTCCGTACCGGTCGGTAAAGCGACCCTGGGCCGGATCATGGACGTACTGGGCAACCCGATCGACGAAGCTGGCCCGATCGACACCGAAGAGCGCTGGGGCATTCACCGTCCTGCGCCAACCTTCGCTGAACAGGCCGGTGGCAACGAGCTGCTGGAAACCGGCATCAAGGTTATCGACCTGGTTTGCCCGTTCGCCAAGGGCGGTAAAGTCGGTCTGTTCGGTGGTGCCGGTGTCGGCAAGACCGTAAACATGATGGAACTGATCCGTAACATCGCCATCGAGCACAGCGGTTATTCCGTGTTCGCCGGTGTGGGTGAGCGTACTCGTGAGGGTAACGACTTCTACCACGAGATGAAGGATTCCAACGTTCTGGACAAAGTGGCACTGGTCTACGGCCAGATGAACGAGCCGCCGGGAAACCGTCTGCGCGTAGCCCTGACCGGCCTGACCATGGCCGAGAAGTTCCGTGACGAAGGTAACGACGTTCTGCTGTTCGTCGACAACATCTACCGTTACACCCTGGCCGGTACCGAAGTATCCGCACTGCTGGGTCGTATGCCTTCGGCAGTAGGTTACCAGCCGACCCTGGCTGAAGAGATGGGCGTGCTGCAAGAGCGCATCACTTCGACCAAGCAAGGTTCGATCACCTCGATCCAAGCGGTATACGTACCAGCGGACGACTTGACCGACCCATCGCCAGCGACCACCTTCGCCCACTTGGACGCCACCGTCGTTCTGTCCCGTGACATCGCTTCCCTGGGTATCTACCCAGCGGTAGATCCACTGGATTCGACCTCGCGCCAGCTGGACCCGAACGTGATCGGCCAGGAGCACTACGACACCGCTCGCGGCGTCCAGTACGTGCTGCAGCGCTACAAAGAGCTGAAGGACATCATCGCGATCCTGGGTATGGACGAGCTGTCGGAAGCCGACAAGCAGTTGGTAAACCGTGCTCGTAAGATCCAGCGCTTCTTGTCGCAACCGTTCTTCGTGGCTGAAGTCTTCACCGGTGCCTCGGGTAAATACGTTTCCCTGAAAGACACCATTGCTGGCTTCGAAGGCATCCTCAACGGTGACTACGACCACCTGCCAGAACAAGCGTTCTACATGGTCGGCGGCATCGAAGAAGCGATCGAGAAAGCCAAGAAACTGTAATCCCGGCGCCCGGCAACGGGCGCTAATTTAGGTTGAGGCAATCAGATGGCTATGACAGTCCATTGCGATATCGTCAGTGCGGAAGGGGAAATCTTCTCCGGTCTGGTCGAGTTTGTGGTTGCGCACGGTGAGCTGGGTGATCTTGGTATCGCCCTGGGTCACGCACCGCTGATCACCAGCTTGAAGCCAGGTCCGATTACTCTGACCAAGCAGGGCGGGGACAGGGAGGTGTTCTACATCTCCGGTGGTTTCCTCGAGGTTCAGCCGAACATGGTCAAGGTTCTTGCCGACACCGTGCAGCGTGCTGCCGACCTGGACGAAGCCTCTGCTCAGGAGGCCGTCAAGGCCGCCGAGAAGGCTCTGCATGAAAAAGGCGCGGACTTCGACTACGGTTCTGCTGCCGCACGTCTGGCCGAGGCCGCAGCCCAGCTGCGTACCGTCCAGCAGATCCGCAAGAAGTTCGGCGGCTAAGCCGTCTGCTTTCTGTGCGATTGATTAAAAAGGGTAGCCTCGGCTACCCTTTTTCTTTTTCCGATACTCATCATCTGGTCGCAGCCGCTGACCACCCAGGATTGGTAGCCAGTCATGTCTCTCGAAATCGTTATTCTCGCGGCCGGTCAGGGCACCCGCATGCGTTCGGCGCTGCCCAAGGTGTTGCATCCGGTCGCCGGCAATTCCATGCTCGGTCATGTTATCCACAGCGCGCGGCAACTTGATCCACAGCGCATCCACGTGGTGATCGGCCATGGTGCCGATGCGGTGCGTGAGCGCCTGGCTGCGGATGACCTGAATTTTGTGCTGCAAGACAAGCAACTAGGCACTGGCCATGCGGTGGCCCAGGCCGTGCCGTTCATCACGGCTGACACGGTGCTGATTCTCTACGGCGATGTGCCGCTGATCGAGGTCGACACATTGCAGCGCTTGCTCAAGCATGTCGCGCCACAACAGCTAGGTCTGCTGACTGTCGAACTGGTTGATCCGACTGGCTACGGCCGCATCGTGCGCAACGCAGAAGGCCAGGTCACGGCGATCGTCGAGCAGAAGGACGCCAACGAAGCCCAGCGCGCCATCACCGAAGGCAACACCGGGATTCTCGCCGTGCCGGCTGAGCGGCTGGGTGACTGGATGAGTCGCCTGTCGAACAACAATGCCCAGGGCGAGTACTACCTGACCGATGTGATCGCGATGGCCGTTGCCGATGGGCTGGTCGTTGCCACCGAGCAGCCGCTCGATGCCATGGAAGTTCAGGGCGCCAACGACCGCCGGCAACTGGCCGAGCTGGAGCGCCACTATCAATTGCGTGCTGCCCGTCGCCTGATGGCCCAAGGCGTGACCCTGCGCGATCCGTCCCGTTTCGACGTACGTGGTGAAGTCAGCGTGGGTCGCGATGTGGTCATCGACATTAACGTCATCCTCGAAGGCAAGGTCATCATCGAGGACGACGTGGTCATCGGCCCGAACTGCGTCATCAAGGACAGCACCCTGCGCAAAGGCGTGGTGGTCAAGGCCAACAGCCACCTTGACGGCGCGGTCATGGGAGAGGGCAGCGATGCTGGTCCGTTTGCCCGCCTGCGTCCCGGCACTGTGCTGGAAGCCCGTGCCCATGTGGGTAACTTCGTCGAACTCAAGAACGCGCACCTGGGCGAAGGCGCCAAGGCCGGGCACCTGACCTACTTGGGTGACGCTGAAGTTGGCGCTCGCACCAACATTGGCGCCGGTACCATCACTTGCAACTACGACGGTGCCAACAAGTGGAAAACCGTTTTGGGTGAAGATGTATTCATTGGTTCCAACAACTCCCTGGTGGCGCCTGTGGATATCTCCAGCGGCGCAACCACGGCGGCCGGTTCGACCCTGACCCAGAATGTGGATAACGGGCAATTGGCGGTGGCGCGTGCGCGCCAGCGCAACATTGATGGCTGGAAGCGACCGGAGAAAATCAAGAAAAGCTAAGTTATCCACAACCCCTGTGGGAGCGAGCTTGCTCGCGA
>NZ_JAOSHO010001040.1 GCF_025917275.1 Pseudomonas agronomica
AGGTCGCCCGGCCGCGCGCCGCTTCGGGTCAAGGCCTGGCCGGCCGGCACGTGGCCGAACACGGTCATGGTCAGGCTCAATGGCCCGCGGGTGGTGTCACCGCCCACCAGCGCCACGCCGCACGCCTGGGCCATCTGGTTCAAACCGCGGGCATAGGCTTGCAGCCAATCGGCGGTCACCGTCGGCAAGGTCAAGGCAAGAGTAAAGGCAGATGGCTTGGCGCCCATGGCAGCCAGGTCGCTGACTGCCACAGCCAGCGAGCGCTGGCCGAGCAGGAACGGGTCGCACGGATCTGGAAAATGCACGCCGGCCACGAGCGTGTCGGTGGAAACCGCCAGCTGTTCCCCGGAAGGAACGGCCAGCAAGGCGCAGTCGTCGCCGATCCCCAGCGCAACGCCCTCGCCGCCCTGCGCGCATGGCGCAGCGGCGAAGTAGTTACGGATCAGCTCGAATTCACCCATTAAGTATCCTGTCTC
>NZ_JAOSHO010001041.1 GCF_025917275.1 Pseudomonas agronomica
GACCTGCCGATCCCGGGCATCGTCCACATCGCGCAGCCGTACTGGTTCGGTGAAGGCGGCGACATGAGCCCTGAAGAGTTCGGCATCTGGGCCGCCAATCAATTGGAAGAAAAGATCCTCGAAATCGGCGTGGAAAACGTCGGTGCGTTCATTGCCGAGCCGATCCAGGGCGCCGGCGGGGTGATCGTGCCGCCGGACAGCTACTGGCCGCGCATGAAGGAAATCCTCGCCAAGTACGACATCCTGTTCGTGGCCGATGAAGTGATCTGCGGTTTCGGGCGTACCGGTGAGTGGTTCGGCACCGACTTCTACGGGTTGAAACCGCACATGATGACCATCGCCAAGGGCCTGACCTCCGGCTACATCCCCATGGGTGGCCTGATAGTGCGCGATGACGTGGTCGCGGTGCTCAACGAAGGCGGCGATTTCAACCACGGCTTTACCTACTCCGGTCATCCCGTGGCCGCTGCGGTT
>NZ_JAOSHO010001042.1 GCF_025917275.1 Pseudomonas agronomica
GTCGCCGGCCGACAGCAGCGCCAGGTAGACGGCGGCGTTGGCTTGGGAACCTGCGTGTGGCTGGACGTTGGCGTAGTCGGCGCCGAACAGCTCCTTGGCGCGGTCGATGGCCAGTTGCTCGACCACGTCGACGTACTCGCAACCACCGTAGTAACGCTTGCCTGGGTAGCCTTCGGCGTACTTGTTGGTCAGTACCGAGCCTTGAGCTTCCATCACCGCGGGGCTGGTGTAGTTTTCCGAAGCGATCAGCTCAATGTGCTCTTCCTGGCGCTGAGCTTCTTGCTCCATGGCGGCAAAGAGATCGGCGTCGTACTTGGCAATAGTCAAATCACGGCTGAACATGGCGGTCCTCAAGGATCGGGGCAGAAAAGGGGGGCATTCTACCTCAACCGGTTTTGGAAGGCATATGAAAGGGCGTCATGTCTTGGACGAATGGGTTTCATGCCGCTTTCAGCGGTGTCTGGACGGGCC
>NZ_JAOSHO010001043.1 GCF_025917275.1 Pseudomonas agronomica
ACGAGGTTCTGCGCTTGCACCGCTTGCAACCAACTGTCCAGCGACTGTTCCGCCCGAGGGCTGGCGATCACCGGCAAGGTATTGATGAACAAACCGATCTGCTGCTCGATGCCGGGCAAGTCCGCTGGGCGACCGGCGACCGTCGCGCCAAACGCCACGGTGGATTTACCGGTGTAGCGCTGCAACAGCAGCAGCCATGCCGCCTGCACCAGCGTGTTCACCGTAACTTTCGAAGCGCGGGCGAAGGTTTCCAGGCGTCGGGTCAGTGCTTCGTCCAGCACTTGCACATGATCGCCATAACCAACACCAGCCTCCGTCGGCTTGGCCACCGCATCGGCCAACCGCGTCGGCGCCTCCAGGCGTTGCAACGCAGGCTTCCAGAACGCCTCACTGGCCGCCGCATCCCGGCATTGCAGCCACGCGATGTAGTCCCGATAACGTCCGCCGGACACGGCAACGGACTGC
>NZ_JAOSHO010001044.1 GCF_025917275.1 Pseudomonas agronomica
GCGAGGTTCTGTGCTTGCACCGCTTGCAGCCAACTGTCCAGCGACTGTTCGGCCCGAGGGCTGGCGATCACCGGCAAGGTGTTGATGAACAAACCGATCTGCTGCTCGACGCCGGGCAAATCCGCTGGACGACCGGCGACCGTCGCACCGAAGGCAACCGTTTCCCTACCGGTATAGCGCTGCAACAGCAGCAGCCACGCCGCCTGCACCAGCGTGTTCACCGTGACTTTCGAGGAGCGAGCGAAGGCTTCCAGGCGACGTGTCAGCGACTCGTCCAACACCTGCACATGGTCACCGTAACCAACACTAGAATCCGTCGGCTTACCAACCGCATCGGCCAACCGTGTCGGTGCTTCCAAGCGTTGCAACGCCGGTTTCCAGAACGCCTCACTGGCCGCCGCGTCCTGGCATTGCAGCCACGCGATGTAATCCCGATAACGCCCGCCGGACACAGCAACGGATTGT
>NZ_JAOSHO010001045.1 GCF_025917275.1 Pseudomonas agronomica
CACAGGGAATTGCGTTCATCCAATCACTCGTTTTGCCGTTCGATAATCGCCCAAAACCCGCAAATCGCAATTGAACCGATCCCGGGCCGCCCTTCACCATCGCTCGCACAAAACCAATAACAACAGGTTCGATGCCATGTCCCCACGCCCTGCACCGTCCGGCTGATCCTCGGTCGCTTTAACAACCTGGCCCCACCGTACCGTTCGCACCCAAAAGATGCGGCAACAACTCGCCTCGTCCACAAAAAACAAGAGACAACGCCCATGAAGCCCACACAGCACCTGTTCCCCAGCCTCATCGCCGTCGCCTTGAGCGGCACCGCCCTGCCCGTCCTGGCGGCGGAGTCGGGGTTTGTCGAAGACGCCAAGGCCACGCTGAACCTGCGCAACTTCTACTTCAACCGCAACTTCACTAACGACAACGCCGCCCAAGGCAAAGCCGAAGAATGGACCCAGAGTTTCATC
>NZ_JAOSHO010001046.1 GCF_025917275.1 Pseudomonas agronomica
GCGAGCAGGCTCGCTCCCACAGGGTCTGGTGCCTGCTTGACGACATGAAAACTTCTTCATGAACACCACCTGCGACCGAATGCCGCGCCCTGCCTGTCCTGCAGGATTGTTGCGCTTTTCATGAAAACTTCTTAACAGACCGAGGCATTTACTTAGCACGCTACCAAAATCTATAACAAAACCCTGCACACGCCTTGCTGCAGATAACAGAGATTGGAGCTTGCAAGATGACTGTGAAAGTAACTGAACGAGACGACGCCCACATGTCCCACGAAGGGATTGCCGCTGGTATCCGGATCTGGGACGTGCATCAACAGGACATGCTGGTGGGCATGTTCCACTCCGAGACGGACGCCCACAGCTACAAGGCCGAGCTGGAGCGCGAGGAGCGGCAGCGTTTGCGTGAGACCGCGCAATCCTGAAAACAACACATACCCTAATGTGGGAGCGAGCCTGCTCGCGA
>NZ_JAOSHO010001047.1 GCF_025917275.1 Pseudomonas agronomica
ACAGGGGGGTTAGTTGTCTACCAGGTTTTGCGGCGTGCCGGCGGCCCAGGCCGCGATATTGTCCAGGGTGGTGGTGGCGATCGCCGCCAAGGCTTCGCGGGTCAGGAACGCCTGGTGCGCGGTCACGACGACATTGGGAAAGGTCAGCAGCCGCGCGAGGACGTCGTCCTGCAACGGCAAGTCGGAGCGGTCCTCGAAAAAGAGTTGGGCTTCTTCCTCGTAGACATCGAGTCCCAGATACCCCAACTGGCCACTTTTCAACGCTTCGATCAGCGCCGGCGTGTCCACCAGGCCGCCGCGACCGGTGTTGATCAGCATCGCGCCGCGCTGCATGGTTTCCAGGGAGCGGCGGTTGATCAGGTGTCGGCTCTGTTCGTTGAGCGGGCAATGCAAGCTGATGACTTGTGCTTGCGCCAGCAGATCGGCCAACGGCACATAACGGGCGCCCAGGGCTTCGACCTGG
>NZ_JAOSHO010001048.1 GCF_025917275.1 Pseudomonas agronomica
GACGCCGACTCCGACGGCTTGCACATCGCCACGTTGCTTTGTGCCTTGTTCGTCCAGCATTTCCGCCCGCTGGTGGACGCCGGCCACGTCTATGTGGCGATGCCGCCGCTGTACCGCATCGACCTGGGCAAGGAGATCTACTACGCCCTGGACGAAGCCGAGCGCGACGGCATTCTCGACCGCCTGGTGGCCGAGAAGAAACGCGGCAAGCCGCAGGTCACCCGATTCAAAGGCCTGGGCGAGATGAACCCGCCGCAGTTGCGCGAAACCACCATGGACCCGAACACCCGTCGCCTGGTGCAGCTGACCCTGGATGATTTCGCCGCGACGACGGAAATGATGGACATGCTGCTGGCGAAGAAACGCGCAGGCGACCGCAAGTCCTGGCTCGAATCCAAGGGTGACCTGGCCGAGGTGCTGGCCTGATGCGCAAAGGGGTCGCCCTGGCGTTGTTGCTGTG
>NZ_JAOSHO010001049.1 GCF_025917275.1 Pseudomonas agronomica
GTTGCACTCGTCAGCTCCTACGGGGCGTAGGCCAGCGCAGCGTCACGGGCGCTTAGCGCGGTGCGGCGATGTCCAGGGCGCGGTTTGCCAGTAGTTCACTCAGCTCGATCATCTGCTGGATCCCCAGTGCAAAACTCCGTGGCGCCCCCTCCAGATCAAAGGCCAGTTCGTTGGCCATGACATTCACCGAAGCGAGGGTTTCGCTGAGGTTGGCCAACAGGCACTCCATGTCCGCGCCTTGGGCCACGGTGAACAACTGGCCCGGCGGTAGCTTTGGTTTTTCAGGTTTCGGATCGAGGTAAAAGGCGAGGGCGCGGTCGGCGGCTTCGTTGAGTTTCTTGGCGTCGTCGTCGGGGGGATTCGGGGTGATTTTGAACATTATGCAGCTCCTGGTTATTTACAAGGCGCTGCCAGACATCACTTGCAGATGATGGGTGGCAGCTATGCGCGGGTCTGCAAG
>NZ_JAOSHO010000105.1 GCF_025917275.1 Pseudomonas agronomica
GCTCGGCACCATCGACGCGGGAGAGGCGGGCATCCGGGTCTCGGGCAACATCAACATTGCCGCGTTGCATGTAGTGAACGCCGCCAACATCCAGGTGCAAGGCAAGTCCAACGGCGTGCCGGTCAGCGCGGTGGTCAACACTGGCGCACTGACCAACGCCAGCTCCGCCGCAGCGTCGGCGAGCGATGCCGCGGAAGGCGTCGCGCGCGAGCAACAGGCCGCGTCGCGCAACCGTATGCCATCGGTGTTCAGCGTGCAGGTCCTGGGCTTCGGCAACGAACGTCTGGCGCCGTCCCAGGAAGGCGCCAGCCGTGCGCCGGCCCAGGAACCGAGCAACAGCGTGCGGGTATTGGGGGCTGGACGGTTGGACGACCAGGCACGCAATCAATTGACCCCCGAGGAGCGCCGCAACCTGACGCTGTAGGCATCGTCATCAAGGCCCGAGGGCGACAGGCAACTGTCGCCCTTTTTTTGCGCGCAGGACCGCTGTCGGTAGCCGTTCATGAAGATTCGATGACAAAAGTTCGGTAGTGGCCGGTGGCCTCGGTCAAGGTTGTGTGAAAGGGCAACGGCACTGGATTGCCGTTCATAAAAGAAGCTTTTGGCAGGGACGCCCGGACAACTTTTTTTGCGCTATTTCGCGCTGGATGCCAGGTGTGACAGGGGCTATGGGGTCTATGGAAAGTTACTCGAAAGTGGGCATGCAGGAGCTGGACCAGCGCCTGTCGAAGATCGTCGAGGCTGCACGCAAGAAGCCGGTTTCGGTTTATCGCTACGGCGCACCCTGGGTGTGGATCGTGTCCCAGGACGACTGGCAGAGCGCCTTGAAGGAGTTGTCCAGCTACGTGCCGCCAGGCCATTCCCTGGTCATGTTGCGCCCACAAATCGAAGAGTTGCTGGAGGTCTCGTCCGAACCCCTGCAGCAATGGGCACGGGAACATCAGATTCAGGTGCCGGTGCCGGCTTTGATGCTCGCCTTGTTGCTCCAACTGCTGTACTCGCTGCCCAGCGAAAAGCAGCTGTACGAGCAGCTCAATTACAACTTGCTGTTCCGCTGGTTTGTCGGCCTCGAGCTGAACCAGCGGGTCTGGACGTTCGCCGTCTTCGTGCGGGATATCGGCGAACTGCTGGATAGCCCTCACGCGGCGAAATTGCTCGAGCGCATCGTCAGCGAAGTGTTCTGCGGCGACTTGATGCACATGCCGGAATTCTCGTTGAACTTCGCCTTGTTGCACACCTGGCTCTCCAGGCATTCGAAACACAAATAAACCGTCACAGGACAACACGCTGCCAACGCTGCGGGCCTGGCAGCGCGCGGCTTGGCAGCAGGCGCTGCACGGGTGGCGCAAATGAATCGAGGGGGATGTGTGGATCATTGGGATTTCAACAGCAAGCGCAGGCCGTGGCCTTTTCTGCCCACGGCGCTGATGCTCGCTCTGGCCTTCGAGGCGCCGGCATTCGCCGAAGAGGCTGCCACGCCGATCGAGGCTGACGCCGGAACGCCTGCGCGGCTGGTGGATGTGAACGAATACGTCGTGCGCGGCAATACCGTGCTCGACGCGCGCGACATCGAAGAAGCGGTGTACGCGTTCCTGGGGCCGCAACGCAGCCTCACCGATATCGAAGGTGCCCGCGACGCGTTGCAACAACGCTACCAGGCCAAGGGTTACCAGTCGGTGTTCGTCGAACTGCCGGAGCAGCAGGTCGAAGGCGGCGTGGTGTACCTGCAAGTCAGCGAAACCCGGATCGGCCGGGTGCGCGTGGTTGGCACCCAGCACTACTCTCCCGTCAATGTGCGCGAAGAAGTTCCGGCGCTGACAGAAGGCAAGGTGGCCGATTTCACGGCGGTGCAAACCCAGCTGGCGGTTGCCAACCGCAACCCCGGACGCCAAGTGGTGCCGGTCGTGCGCGAAGGGCAGCGCCCGGGAACGATGGATGTCGACCTGCAAGTCGAAGACAAGAACCCCTGGCAGGCCAGTATCGGGCTCAACAACGACTACAGCGCCGACACCGAAAAGCTGCGTTCGGTGGTCTCGCTCGGCCACAACAACCTCTGGCAACGCGGCCATACGGCTTCGCTGACCTATTTCACCGCCCCCGAGGACCGGGACAACGCGCAGGTCTGGTCGGGTTCCTATAACGCCCCCTTGAGTGAGCGCTGGAACGTGCAGTTCGCCGGCTATCAATCCGACAGCAACGTCGCAACCATCGGCGGTAGCAACGTGTTGGGCAAGGGCCATTCCTACGGCGTGTCACTGATCTACAGCGTGCCCCCGCAAGGCGTCTGGGCCAACTCGCTGTCGGTGGGCGTGGATTTCAAGGATTTCGATGAGGCCCTGCAGTTCGGCGGTTCGAGCGATGAAGTGCCGATCAAGTACGCGCCCATCACCCTTGCCTACAACGGCTTTCGCTACACCGAAACCTCGCAGTTCGGCCTGGGCCTGAGCATCGTCGCCGGCACTCGCAGCTTCTTCGGTTATGGCAGCGACGCCGATGAATTTCGCGCCAAGCGCTATGAAGCCAATCCCAGCTTCGCGGTGTTCAAGGGCGACAGCACTTTCACCCAGACGTTTGCCGGTGACTGGCAAGCGGCCAGCAAGTTGAGCTTCCAGCTGGCTTCCGGGCCGCTGGTCTCCAACGAGCAGTTTTCCGCCGGTGGCGCCACCAGCGTGCGCGGTTACCTCGCTGCAGAGCGCACGGGTGATGACGGCGTGCTGTTTTCCCAGGAGCTGCGCACGCCGTCGTTGAGCAAGCACTTGGGCAAAGGCCTTGGCAGCTACGTCGACAGTTGGCGTTGGTATGTCTTCGCCGAGGGCGCGCAGATGGCCCTGCAAGACGCATTACCCGACCAGGAAGCCGATTACAGCCTGGCAAGCGTTGGCTTTGGCACTCGCGCGACCTTGCGTGAGTGGTTGTCCGGCAGCCTCGACTGGGGCCTGCCGCTCAAGGACGGCCCCAATACCCGCAAACACGACTCACGCGTGCACTTCAACGTGCAGGCAACTTTTTGACCGGCAGGCAACAGACCTTGGAGCAACCCGTTATGCATCGCTTGATTTTCATTCTTCTCGCTTGCCTGGGCCTTGCGCTGCCGGCAACGGCCAACGCCTGGTGGCAGGACGACTGGCATTACCGCAAACAGATCAGCATCGACACCACCCCCCAGGGCGCGGCGATCAACGAGGCGGTGGGGCGCACTGCGCTGCTGGTGCGTTTGCACACCGGCAATTTCACCTTTGACGGTGTCAACGAAAACGGCTCGGACATTCGCTTTGTCGCCGCCGACGACCACACCGTGCTCAACCACCAGATTGAGAGCTTCGATCCGCTGATGGGCATGGCCTTGATCTGGGTGGACGTGCCCATGGTAGAGGGGGGCAAGCGCTCGGACATCTGGATGTACTACGGCAACCCGAAAGCACCGGCCACCAGCAATCCCCAGTTGGCGTTCGATGCCGATTACAGCCTGGTCTATCACTTCGATGGTGCCGTTGGCGCACCACCGCGTGATGCCAGCGCCTTTGCCAACCACGCACAGAACGCACCGGCAGGCATCCTTGACGGCGTGATCGGCCGCGCGGCGCAGTTCAACGGCCAACCGCTGTTGTTGCCGGCCAGCGCGTCCCTCGGCGTCAACGCGGGTGGCGCGATGACGTTCAGCACCTGGTTGCGCATGGAGCAAGGGGCAGGGGAACAACTGCTGCTGGCCCGTCGTGACGCCGGCAACTCGCTCTTGGTGGGCATGAACCAGGGCGTTCCTTTCGTCGAGGTGAACGGCCAGCGCGCGGTGGCGAACCAGGCCGTGGCCCTTGGGCAATGGCAACACCTGGCGTTGACAGCCGATGCCAGTGGGTTGCGTTTGTACGTCAACGGCAGAGCGGCGGCCAACCTTGCACAGCCGCTGCCGGCCTTGCAGGGTGCAATCGCGATCGGTGGCGATGCACCGGCAGCGGTGGCTACCGGCGCGCCGACCGCTGCCTACCAAGCCTTCACCGGCGCCCTCGATGAACTGCGCATGTCCCGCATCGCTCGCTCGCCCGAGCTGATCCTGGCCGACGCCACCGCCCAGGGTGCCGAGTCACGCCTGGTGGTCTATGGCGTGGACGAAGAACAGTCCGGCTTTGGCTTCGGCAGCCTGGGTTTTCTGCTCAACGCGGTGCCGCTGGACGCCTGGGTGATCATTGCCGTCCTGGTGCTGATGATGCTGCAGTCGTGGGTGATCATGGTGCGCAAGAGTCGCAATGTCGCCCGTGTCAGCCGTGCCAACGAACTGTTCCGCAGTCACTTCGCCAAGGTCGGGACACGGCTGGAAATGCTTGCCGATGAACGCGACCTGGCGCAGCGACTGGCGGACTCGTCGCTGTGGCGCCTGTATACGGTGGCGGTGGCCGAGATCCGCACCCGCCGCGACCAGGGCGCCGATACGTCGTCGATTTCCGCCGCCACCATCGAAGCCATCCGTTGCTCCATGGACGGCGTCCGGACGCGTGAAAACCAGCAGCTCAGCGCCAAGCTGTCGACCCTGTCCAATGCCATCGCCGGTGGCCCCTACATCGGCCTGTTGGGCACGGTGCTGGGGATCATGGTGGTCTTTCTCGGCACCGCCATGGCCGGTGACGTGAACATCAACGCCATCGCCCCGGGCATGGCGGCGGCCCTGTTGGCGACGGCCATGGGGCTGTTCGTCGCGATCCCGGCGCTGTTTGGCTACAACCGCCTGACCACGCGCAACAAGGAAGTCAGCGCCGACATGCGGGTCTTCGTGGATGAGTTCATCACCCGCCTGGCCGAAGTCCACGGTGAAAGCCAATCCAGCGAAGCGGCGCATCGACGGGGCAACCACGTCGCCAGTCCGTCGTTGACGGTGTGAGGGGACGACCATGGCCAACCTCAACAGCGCCCTGGACGATGACGAAGATGCCGCCGTCGACACCATCAATATCACGCCACTGGTGGACGTGCTCATGGTGGTGCTGGTGATGTTCATCCTCACCGCCACCGCCCAGGTCTCCGGCATCCAGATCAACCTGCCGAAGGCCAGCTCGACCATCTCGCTTTCGCAGCCCAAGACCAAGGCGATTTCCATCAATGATGGCGGCCAGGTATTCCTCGATGCCTACCCGGTCACCCTCAACGAACTGGAAGACCGCTTGCGCATCGAGAAGGCGCAGAGCCCGGATTTTCCGGTGATCGTGCGCGGTGATTCCACCGTGCAGTACCAGAAAGTCATTGAAGTGCTGGACCTGTTGCGTCGCCTGGAGCTGTCCCAGGTCGGCCTGGTCACCGGCAAACCGAGCCAGGGCTGAGCCATGACGTCTTTTCCTGAACAGCCGCAGAACGGCCATCTGGAGCAACAGCGCGACGTCACCAGGACGGTGCGTCGAGTACTGCTGTGGAGCGTTGGCCTGCTGGCGGGCGCGGGCCTGGCCTGGCTGCTGTGGACATGGGCCAATGACATGAGCGGCATTCGCCGCGAGGCGCCAAAGATTCCGGCGATCATTCCGTTGCCGCCACCTCCGCCTCCGCCTCCGGAAAAACCGCCGGAGCCGGAAAAACCGGTGGAAGAAAAAATCGTCGAGCCGCAGCCCACGCCGGAGCCCGAGGAAGTCAAGCCGCAGGAGGAGGCACCGCCTTCGCCCGCCGAAGACCTGGCCGACCCGATGCAAATGGACAGTGACGCCCAGGCGGGTTCCGACGCTTTCAACATTGGCGCGGGCAAGGGCGGCGGCATGGCCGGCACCGGCGGCGGGCGCCTCGGCAACGGCACCTACAGCCAGTTCCTGGCCTACAGCTTCCAGCGCTTGCTGCGCGAGTCGCCCGAGCTGCGCAACCTGGCGTTTCGCCTGGAGGCTGACGTCTGGCTGGACCAGGCCGGTCGCGTGACGCGCGTGGAGCTGGGACGCAGCAGTGGCGATGCCGAACTCGACGCCAAGGTCCTGGCGACCTTGCGCGCTTCACCCCATCTGGAACGTCCACCCGCCTCGTTGCAGGTGCCGGTGCGTATCCGCCTACAAGGACGCCGGCCGGGCTGAGCCGGGTCGCCAAGAGACCATTAGGAGTTGTGTTCATGATCTGCAAAATCAATCGATTGGCGCTGGGTGTCGGCCTGGTGATCGCCAGCCTGACGGGCAGTGCCTTGGCGCAGACGCCGTCGCAGAACGCTACGGTGAATCTGATCCGCCTGTTGGTTCAACAAGGCGTGCTCAAGCAGGACCAGGCGCAAGCGCTGATCGACCAGGCCGAAGCCGAGGCCGCGCAAGCCCGGCAGACCGCCGCGACTGCCGCGCCGGTGCCAGCACCCGGCGCGCCGGGGGAGGTGCGGGTGCAATACGTGCCGGCCATCGTTCGGGAGCAGATTCGCGACCAGGTGAAGGCCGAGGTGATCGCCCAGGCCAAACAGGAAAACTGGGCCCAGCCCAACACCTTTCCCGACTGGGTGTCGCGCATCACGTTTGAAGGCGACGTGCGCTTGCGCAACGAGTCGCGCTACTACTCCGGCAGCAACAGCAATGAGATCGTTGATTTTGCCGAGCTCAACAACAGCGGGCCTTACGACGTAAACCCCAGGAGCGGTACGCAATTTCCACCGTTGCTCAACACCCGCGAAGACCGGGAAAACATGCTTCGCCTGCGCGCCCGCATGGGCCTGCGGGCCGCGCTATCGCCTCAATGGACCGCCGCCATCCGGCTGGGCACGGGCTCGGACAGCAGTCCGGTGTCCACCACCCAGACGCTGGGCGGCGGCTTCGACAAAAAGGACCTGTGGCTCGATCAGGGCTACCTCAATTACCGCCCGACGAAGGAGTGGAGCTTCACCGGGGGACGCATGCCCAATCCATTCATGTCTACCGATCTGTTGTATTCCAACGATCTCAATTTCGACGGCATCGCCGGCTCGTTCAATCACCCGTTGAACCGCGACCTGGCGGTATTCGGCACCTTGGGCGCGTTCCCGGTGGAATACAGCTCCGACAGCGCGTCGAGCGATGGTTTGAACAAAGAAGACAGCGAGAACAAATGGCTCTACGGTGCGCAACTCGGTGCGACCTGGGCGTTTGCGCCGGACAACAGCATCAAGGGCGCGCTGGCCTACTACCAATTCGACGACATCGAAGGACGACGCTCCAATCCCTGCGCCATCTACGACGGCGCGCCGGCTTGTGACAGCGACGGAACGCGTCCGGCGTTCATGCAGAAGGGCAACACCTTGATGGAGTTGCGCAACCTGGTGCCGGACCCGTCCGCACCGACCACGTCGCCGCAACCACAATTCGTGGGCCTGGCCTCTGAGTTCAACGTGCTTGACCTTAATCTGGCCTGGGACACCTTGCTGTTCGACGATCTCAAGTTGCGCAGCCAGGGCAACTACCTGGTCAACCTCGGCTACGACGAAGGCAAGATGCGCAAGCGCTCGGCCGGTGCGCTGGTCAACAACGTGGACGAAAACGGTGACATCGAAAGCGGCGATACCGCCTGGATGCTGCAGTTCACCCTGGGCAGTTCCCTGGACCTGAAGAAGCGCGGCGATTGGAACCTGTTCGCCGGCTACAAATACATCGAGCCGGACGCCTTGCCGGACGGCTTCAACGACTCCTCGTTCCACCTCGGCGGCACCAACGCCAAGGGTTATTTCCTCGGCGGCAACTACGGCATCGAAGACAACGTCTTCGCGACCGCGCGTTGGTTGAGCAGCGAAGAAGTCTACGGCGCGCCGTTCGATATCGACGTTCTGCAACTTGAGCTCAACACGCGCTTCTAGCGCCGGGAGAGACAGCATGAAAAAGTCATTTCATCCCGCAATCCACGCCGTGGTGTTGCTGTTGGGGCTCGGCGCAGCCCTCGGCGCTTCGGCAGAGACCATGGAGGAACGCTTGCGCGCCCAGTTGCGCAGCACCACTCAACAGCTGCAAGCCTTGCAGAGCGAACAGGCGCAAGGCACCGCCGCGCGCCAGGCGGCGCAAACCGAGCTGAGCGCCGCACAAGCGCAAATCAAGCAACTGACCACCGAACTCGCCAAGGCCCGAAGCCAGGGCGAACAACTCGGTGCGCAACAGGACGCCGTACGCAGTAGCGCCCAGGCGCAGATCGCCGCCAGTACCGAGCAGGTCGGCAAGTTCAAGCAGGCCTACGAAGAACTGCTGGGCCGTGCGCGGGGTATAGAGGCGGCGCGTGCCACGCTGCAAGCCAGCCTGACCAGTCGGGACAGTGAAGTGCAGCAGTGCGTGGCGAAAAACCAAGAGATGTACGGCATCGCCAAAGAGATTCTCACTGCCTACGAAAACATCGAGGTCAGCGACGTGTTGAAGATCCGCCAACCCTTCGCCAGTGGCGCGCGGGTGAAGTTCGAAGAATTGGCGCAGCACTATGGCGATGCGCTGTACCAGACCCAGTTCGATGCCACCAAGACCACCGCCGGCAAATAACCATTGATCAAATGACCACAAGGGAAATCCTGTCATGACCGCACAAACACTGATCCTGAGCATCACTCCCGAACAACTGGGCGAACTGCTGCAAGCCGCCGGCTACCGCGTCAATCGTACCGAACAAGGCGCCGTGGTGCAGTTGTTGAGCGCCAGCCAGGGCATTGGTTTTGCCGTGCGTTTCGGCAACCCGGCCGTCACCGAGGGCAGTTTTCTGGATTTCACGTTCAGTTGCGCGCTGCGCATCGAAGGCGAATTGCCTGAAGGCCTGGTCCAGGTATGGAATGCCAGCCGCCGCTTTGCCCGCCTGAGTCGCCAGGGTGATTTCCTGGTGATGGAAATGGACGCCATCGTTGCCGCCGGTGTCAGCGAAGACCACGTGCGTGGCGTGCTGGAACTCTGGGACCGGCTGTTGCAAGAATTCGTGGTGTACCTGCGCGACTACAGCCAGCACGCACGCGAGCAGCAAAAGGACGGTGTGGATGCGACGCAGGAAGCTGCGGTCGAAGAGGTCTGATTACGATGAACAGGTTTAGCAAACTGGCTGGCATCAGTGCGGCTGTCCTGGTGCTCGGCGGCATTGTGCTGACGGTGATCTCCAACCCTGACGGTGTATCCCAAGCCTCGGTGCCCGCGGCACAACCGAAACTCGCCAGAACCTACGACGAGGCGGCGCCGACCGTGGCCAGCCTGGGCGAACTGCAACTGAGCAGCGCCGAGCTCAACGCTGTGTTGAGCTCGCTCACACCGCAGGTGCGCGAGCAACTGCGCGGCAATCGTGGCGCACTGGAGGGCTGGATCCGTGCGCGCCTGGCAGAGAAAGCCCTGTTGCAGCAGGCCGACGCCCAGGGTTGGCAGGAGCGTCCGGACATCCAACAGATGACCCGCGCGGCCACCGAACAGATTTTGCTGCGCACCTACTTGCAATCCGTCAGCCAGGTCCCCGCCGACTATCCGGATGACCAATCCCTGCAACAGGCATACGAGAGTGCCAAGGACAAGCTGCAAAGCCCGGCGTTGTACCGCGTCAGCCAGATTTTCATCGCGGTTGAGCCGGGAGCCAACGAAGAACCGCTCCGCAAGAAGGCCACCGAGCTGGCCCGTCGTGCCCAGGCCCCCAACGCCGATTTCGCCGAGCTCGCCCGGCAGTTTTCCGAGGACCAGGCGACGGCCCAACGGGGCGGTGACAGCGGCTTGCAACCGTTGCAGCAATATGTGCCGGAGATGCGCCAGGTCTTGAGCCGACAACGGGTCGGCAGCGTTTCCGACGCTTTGCGGAGCCAGGTGGGCTTTCACGTTCTCAAACTGACCGATATACAGCCAGCGCGCGCCGCCAGCCTGGATGAAGTTCGCGAACAACTGCGCGAGGCGCTGCGCAATCAGCGCCAGGAACAAGTGGCCAGGGCCTATATGGAAGGGCTGGTGAGCAAGGCAACGCTGAGCATCGATGGCGCGCAACTGAATCAGGCATTGGAGTCTGTTCGTTAAGCGGTCCGGCAATTCGAAGGTCACCTTAGGGAGGAGGGCGTATGGCGTTGGAGGAGGTAGATCACATTCACGAGTGTGCGCGGCAGGCCACCTCGGTAGGTGCCGATTTCTTGAACAGCTTCAAGGATCTCCAGGCATTGGAGTTCTTCCTGGTGGCGGCCCGTTGCAGCTGTTTTATGCAGGCGGCGCGGAGCCTCAATGTCAAAGCTTCGTTGTTGCGCAAAAAACTCTCGCGGCTATCGAGCCATTACGGGCGTCCTTTGTTCGAGCACCGAGGCAATGCGCTGGTGCTCAGCCAGGACGGTCGTCATCTGCGCAGCCAGTTGCTGGCCCACCGTGCGTTGCTGGCATTGCCCGGCACGTCCGACGAGGCCCCGGCGCTGGTTCGTGTGGCCGTGGCGGAGCCCTTGTTGCATGACATCCTTAATCGCGACCTGCTCGGCTTCCTGCGCCAGCACGCCAACGTACGCCTGAACCTGCTGCGCCTCGACAGCGAACCGGTCGAGGCGGATGTCATCGTCTGGCTCGCCGACTCGCAAGTCGTGGTTCCGAGGCTGTCGTTTCCGGTGGCCGAGCTCAGTTGTCTCGCCGAACTGGAGTACATTCCGCACATCGCCAAGCGTTATTCACGGGAAGCGAGCCGCCCGCGCAGCTTGGTCGAGCTGCAGGACTACATGTTGGTGAGCCTGCACAGCTACGCGGATATTGCTTCCCTGCAGCCTTGGAACAGAGCGGTCGAGGCGCGTCGTTCTGGCGTCACCCAAGTGAACTCCTATGAACTGATGCGCCAGATGATCCAGTGGAGCGCTTGCGTGGGCCTGCTGCCGCATTACGTAGGCGCGCTCGAAAAAAACCTGCAGCCGTTACCCGAGTTGTTCGGCCGTGACATGACGATGCAGGTCTGGATGGCCGTGCACGGCGACGAAGCACACCGGGAAGAAGTCGCCCGACTGGCGGCGCTGGTCCGCGCGGCGTTTGAGGAACACCGTGAATGGTTCTAGCCCGTGCCGGCCAGCCCTCCTTCACAACGCCAGGTCCGGGTCGGAATCGCTGTGCTTCTGGCCCACCGGATCACTGTTGGTCGGGGCCTTGGGCTCGCTGTTCCCACGAATATCCGGTGGCGGTGCCAGTTGCAGCACGTCGCTGGTGTACTTCCATTCCTCATAGACACGCTCAGGATCATCGTTGAGTCGTGTTCCGTAGCTGGGCACGATCTGGTGAAGCTTTTCCTGCCAGGCCGGCGAGGCGACCTTGTCCTTGAACACCCGCTGCATCACGTCAAGCATGATCGGAGCGGCCGTCGATGCGCCAGGGGAAGCGCCGAGCAGGCCGGCAATGCTGCCATCCTGCGAGGCAACCACTTCGGTGCCCAACTTGAGCACGCCGCCTTTCTCCTCGTCGCGCTTGATGACCTGCACGCGCTGGCCGGCTTGCCAAAGACGCCAGTCTTCCTGCCTGGCCTGGGGGAAATATTCCTGCAAGGCCTTGAAGCGATCATCGTCCGACAGCATGAGCTGGCCGGCCAGGTATTCCACCAGCGGGTATTGCTCGATGCCGACCTTGGTCATGGGCCAGATGTTGTGGGTCGTCATGCTGGTGAACAAATCAAGATAAGAGCCTTCCTTCAGGAACTTGGTGGAGAAGGTCGCGAAGGGGCCGAACAGGATGACGCGCTTGCCGTCCAGCACGCGGGTGTCCAGGTGCGGCACTGACATGGGCGGCGCGCCGGTGGAAGCGATTCCGTAGGCCTTGGCCATGTGCCGCTCGGCAACGCTGGGGTTCTCGGCGACCAGGAACGAGCCGCCGACCGGGAACCCAGCGTAATCATTCGCTTGCGCGATACCCGACTTCTGCAACAGGTGCAGTGCGCCGCCCCCCGCGCCGATAAACACGAATTTGGCATCGGTGGCAGTCGTCTCGCCGTCCTTCAGGTTCTTGTACTCGACGTGCCAGGTGCCATCGTCATTGCGGGTGATGTCGCGCACTTCGCTGGACAGCTTCAGGCTGAAGTTGGGTCTGTTTTGCAGGTAGCTGACGTACTGGCGGGTGATCTCACCAAAATTCACATCCGTGCCGATCGGCGTCCACGTCACCGCCAGCTTCTGGTTCGGGTCCCGGCCCTCCATCATCAACGGCACCCATTTTTTGATCTGCTCTGGGTCTTCCGAATACTGCATGGGGCGGAACAGCGGACTCGCTTGCAGCGCCTCGTAGCGTTTCCTGAGGAATTTGATGTTGTCGTCGCCCCACACGAAGCTCATGTGCGGGGTGGAATTGATGAACGAGCGAGGGTTCTTGAGCACGTTGTTCTTGACTTGCCATGCCAGGAATTGCCGGGTGATCTGGAAGGCTTCGTTGATCTCGATGGCCTTGGTAATGTTTACGTTGCCTTGGTCGTCCATGGGCGTGTAGTTCAGCTCCGCGAGCGCCGAGTGGCCGGTACCGGCGTTGTTCCAGCCATTGGAGCTTTCCTCGGCCACGGCATCCAGGCGCTCGACCATTTCCATTGACCAACCGGGCTCAAGCTCATTGAGCCAGATGCCCAGCGTGGCACTCATGATGCCGCCGCCCACCAGCAGCACATCGACCTTTTTCGTTTCCGCTGCCCGGGCACCGTTGGCACCCATCAGGGCAACGCTCAGCAGGGCCGCGATGATCAGATTGTTCATGGCTCCATCCTCGGCGACCGTGCGTCGCTCGTTCGCGAAATGTGGCTATCGACCCTGGGTTGACCCGCGTTGGGAAAACACTGTTCACCGGCTGGCGGGACCGGGTGACGAAAGGCAATCGAGCCCGGGCGATGCCGGGATTTGACGATACGTCAGGGACGCGGCATATTGCGCTCGGTTGTGTCTATTTATGCTCGTTTATGCAGGTTGTGGATCCCATGAGTGCCCCTCTCGAAGTATTCCCCGGCGAACGCCAACGATTGATCAGCGAGCGGCTTGCCCTGTATGGACGGGTCATTGCGGCTGATCTGGCGAGTGAATTCAACGTCTCCGAACACTCGATACGTCGCGACCTGGGCGCTTTGGCTGCGGCGGGTTTGTGCAAGCGCGTCTATGGCGGTGCAATTCGCCTGCCGGCGGCCGAAGCGCCGATAGACGTCCGGATCCATCAGGACTCGGCCCGCAAGGACAATCTTGCCCGCGCCGCGGCTTCGCTGCTCGGCGCGGGTCAGCACGTCTTCCTCGATGCCGGGTCGACCAACCTGGCCATCGCCCGCGCCATCGATCCAGGGCTGCGCTTGACCCTCACCACCAACTCGCCGTTGATCGCGGTGGAACTGATGAAGCTGCCCAGCGCCGAGGTCATTCTGCTGGGTGGACGCCTGAATCCTGTGGCGGGTGGTGCGATCGGGTTGGCGGCTGTCCAGCAATTGCGCCAGTTCAATTTCGATGTGTGTTTTGTGGGTGCCTGCGCCATCGACCCGGACAACGGCGTCACGGCGTTTGGCCTGGACGACGCCGAATTCAAGCGCGCAGTGGTCGCTGCGAGCGGTCAGGTGGTGGTGGCGGTCACCAACCAAAAGCTGTCCAGCGTTGCGCATTACCAGGTCGCATCCTGCGAAGAAGTCACCGCGCTGGTAGTGGAGCACGATGCGCCGCACGAACGACTCGATCCTTTTTTGGCGCGGAT
>NZ_JAOSHO010001050.1 GCF_025917275.1 Pseudomonas agronomica
AGCCCCAAGCTCCTAGAGCTGGTTAATCGGAATCTTCAGGTAGGTCACGCCATTGTCCTCGGCCGGCGGCAGGTGTCCCGCCCGCACGTTCACCTGGATCGCCGGCAGCAATAGCGTAGGCATTCCCAGCGTCTTGTCGCGCTGGGTACGCATGGCCACGAACGCGGCTTCGTCGATGCCATCGTGAATGTGGACATTGTGCTGGCGCTGCTCACCCACCGTACTCATGCATTGGGGCTCGCGTCCCTCCGGCGGGTAGTCGTGGCACACGTACAGCCGCACACCGGCAGGGAAGGCCAGCAACTTGCGGATCGAGGCGTAGAGCTGGTGGGCATTGCCGCCGGGAAAGTCACAGCGGGCGGTGCCCACGTCGGGCATGAACAGCGTGTCGCCCACCAGGATCACGTCGCCATCGATCAGGTAAGCCATGTCCGCCGGGGTGTGGCCGGGCACGTGCAG
>NZ_JAOSHO010001051.1 GCF_025917275.1 Pseudomonas agronomica
CAGGCCCTGGCCGCGATGTTCCGGGTCGATGAACAGCATTTCAATCTTGCCAGCCGCCACCCCCGCAAAACCGGTGATGCGTTGACGACTGTCGCGGGTGCAGATGAGCATCACCGCGTCCAGGTAGCGGGTGAGCACGAGGTTTTTCAGCAGCTCGATGTAACTGTCTGGCAAGAAGTCATGGGTGGCCCGTACCGAGGCTTCCCAGACCCGGGTCAATTCCTGGTAGTCGCTCGGTTTCGGTGTGTGGATGACCGAATGCTGGCGCATGTCCGCCTGTTCCTTGTGGTGGAGGTTTCCTGTCTGCATACGATAGCCGTAAAAAAGCCCTGCATCTCGTTACAAGAGCGGGGCTTGAGGATTTTTTGGGGGCTGATAGGGTGAGTGGCTGAAAAACAACCCATGGCGACCTTGTTCCTGCTGGGGTGCACTGTAGGAGCTGCCGAG
>NZ_JAOSHO010001052.1 GCF_025917275.1 Pseudomonas agronomica
TCCGCCAGCTCGCCGAGGCCGGCTTCCAGGGCAATCTGGCCCTTGGTGCGGCGCTTTTGCTTATAGGGGAGGTACAAGTCTTCGAGACGGGTCTTGGTGTCGGCCAGCTTGATGTCGCGTTCGAGTTGCGGGGTCAGCTTGCCCTGCTCCTGGATGCTCGCCAGGATGCTGATGCGCCGTTCGTCGAGTTCTCGCAGGTAGCGCAGGCGCTCTTCCAGATGACGCAATTGCGTGTCATCGAGGCTGCCGGTCACTTCTTTCCGGTAACGGGCGATGAAAGGCACCGTGGAACCTTCATCGAGTAGCGCGACGGCCGCTTCGACCTGTTGCGGGCGGACGCCGAGTTCCTCGGCGATGCGGCTGTTGATGCTGTCCATAAAACCACCTGACAAATTGTGAAATCAGGCTCGCCGCCGCAGAAGCCGGGCTCGGCGAGACTGGTTGAG
>NZ_JAOSHO010001053.1 GCF_025917275.1 Pseudomonas agronomica
TCTATTATTGAGATTGGGGATTATCAATGAAAACCGCCGCCCAACTGGTAAGACTCAAGAGCGTGCAGAACCAGCAGGTCCACAGCATCGCGCCGGACCGGACCGTGCTCGAAGCGTTGCAGATCATGGCCGAGAAAAACGTCGGCGCATTGCCGGTCATCGAAGGCGGGCAAGTGGTGGGGGTATTCAGCGAGCGGGACTATGCCCGCAAGATGGTTCTCAAGGGGCGTTCATCGGTGGGCACGACGGTACGCACGATCATGAGTACGCCAGTGATCACCGCCGACAGCCAGCAGAGCATCGACCGTTGCATGGCCGTCATGACCGACAGCCATCTGCGGCATCTGCCAGTACTGGATAACGGTGAGTTGATCGGACTGCTGTCCATTGGCGATCTGGTAAAGGAATCACTCGTCGAGCAAGCGGACCTGATCCGGCAGTTG
>NZ_JAOSHO010001054.1 GCF_025917275.1 Pseudomonas agronomica
TGATCGACCGTTCGCCGCTGTTGCTGCTGTCGGGCCTGGGTGCGATGTCGGCGGTGATCCTGTTGGTCTACAAGGACACGCTGCTGTCGTTCGTCGCCAGCGTGCAGTTGACCAGCAATGACATGCTGCGGGTCGGCGACTGGATCGAAATGCCGCAAGTGGGCGCCGACGGTGATGTGGTGGACATCACGCTGCACACGGTCAAGGTGCAGAACTTCGACAAGACCATCGTCTCGATCCCGACCTGGCGGTTGATGTCCGAGTCGTTCAAGAACTGGCGCGGCATGCAGCAATCCGGCGGACGACGGATCAAGCGCAGCCTGTTCATCGATGCCAGCGGCGTGCGTTTCCTGCATGACGACGAAGAGCAGCGCCTGTCCCAGGTTCGCCTGCTGACCGACTACATGGGCCGCAAGCAGGCCGAACTCAAGGCCTGGAACGAA
>NZ_JAOSHO010001055.1 GCF_025917275.1 Pseudomonas agronomica
AGGCCGAAGCCGAAGCCCAGTTTGCGATTGACGCTTACATTGCCCAACTTTTCGGTAAGCCAACTGAACATGTTGATACTCCCCTCGAGCCTTTTATAGGCTCTATGAAGAGAGTATCGACTATGAACTGCGGATCTGTAGCGGATAGCTGGCTGTATTTGACGGGCAGCACAGCCAGCTCATCACCGCGGGCATTCAGACCTTGAAACGTCCTACCAGGGTTTGCAGATGAACCCCCAGTCGGGCCAGTTCGGCACTGGAGGCGGCGGTCTCTTCACTGGACGACGCCGTCTGCTCCGACACGTCACGCACATTCAGCACGCTGCGGTTGATCTCCTCGGCCACCGCGCTCTGCTGCTCTGCCGCCGCCGCGATCTGCTGGTTCATCGACTGGATCGCCGAGACCGTACGCGTGATGTTCTCCAGCGACCCACCGGCGCGG
>NZ_JAOSHO010001056.1 GCF_025917275.1 Pseudomonas agronomica
TCGCGAGCAAGCTCGCTCCCACAGTTAACACCGAGTTCCTGCCATGAAATTTTTGCCATTACTGCTTCTGTTCATCGGCGCCGTTGCCCATGCCGATGACCCCGACACCGCTCTGACAATCAAAGGTTGCACCATCGCCGAATCCAGCCAATGCCCCGGCGCCAACCTGCGGGGCGCAAAACTGGCGAACCAGGACCTGCGCAAGATGAACCTCGCCGGCGCGGACCTGCGCGATGCCGACCTGCGCCACGCGCGGCTGGACCTGGCCAATCTCGAGAAAGCGCAGCTACAAGGCGCCAATCTCAATCGAGCCAGCCTGCAACAAAGTAATCTGCGCCTGGCGGACTTCAGCGGTGCCAAGCTGAAGGCGATCCAGGGCTGGGGCCTGTTTGCCCAGGGGGCGCAATTCCAGCGGGCTGATCTGACGGCGGCCT
>NZ_JAOSHO010001057.1 GCF_025917275.1 Pseudomonas agronomica
ACCACCGAACGGCTGACGCCTTCGGCTTCCATGATGTGCACTTCGGTGGGGAGCTTTTCGCCGCATTTCAGAATGCCGTCGCGCATGCGCTGGGCGAAACGGTCGACCAGTGTTTCGGCGAGGCGGCGCGGCTTGTTCAATGGAGATAACGCTTGGTCCGTCATCGGCGTGCTCTAGTGTGATCAGCGGGCATTATAGTGAGTTTTGGGGCAAGGTCGCGGCTATAATGCCGCGATCGTCTGGCTTGATGGATAGGTGCAATGGAGCGTGTCACAACCGATCGACGCCTGAGCATGACTCAGCAACTGGTGGTCGACCTGACGCAGCAGATACTCGCCGGCGAGCTGCCCGCGGGCAGCAAGCTGCCGACCGAACAGGTCATCATCAAGGAACGCGGCGTCAGTCGGACCGTGGTCCGTGAAGCCATGTCCCGG
>NZ_JAOSHO010001058.1 GCF_025917275.1 Pseudomonas agronomica
AGTCACTGCGCGCAGGCTTCTGCACAATCGCCCTGCGCTTGAAACCCACAAGACAGTGACCCAGCCCAATGAAACTGCAACCGTTGCCGCCGCTCAACAGCCTGGTAGCGTTCGAAGCCGCCGCACGCCACCTGAGTTTCACCGTGGCGGCCCGCGAGCTGAACGTCACCCAGGGCGCTGTCAGCCGCCAGATACGCCTGCTCGAGGATTATCTGGGTACGGCGCTGTTTGTCCGCACGACCCGTGAGATCAACCTCACCGCGACGGGCAGCCAGTACTACGAAAGTGTTCGCGATACGCTTCAACAGATCGCCCGCGCCACGGCTGGCGTGCGTCATTGGCAAGGCGCGCAGCAAGTCACCGTCGTCACCAGCACGGCGATGGCATCGCTGTGGTTGCTGCCGTTGGTTTCGGAGTTCCAGCGCCAG
>NZ_JAOSHO010001059.1 GCF_025917275.1 Pseudomonas agronomica
CCGCGATCCAGCGGGAGCAAGCTCCCTCGCCACGGTTTTGTGCCCTTACATGAACCGTGTTGCATCTAGCGGGTGCCTCTAAATAGGTTTACGCAAATGCTAACCGTTTACCATTTGTAATTCACGCTGGCGACGACGTTGCGTTGGTCGCCGTAGTAGCAGTAGAAGCCATCGCAGGTGGACAGGTAGTCCTTGTTGAGGATGTTCTTCGCATCCACCGCCACCGTGACGCCCTTGAGGGTTTTGTTCAGACGGCCCAGGTCGTAATGGGCCGAGGCGTCATACACGGTATAGGAACTGACGTGGCCCCAATCGGTGTTGGTGGTGTTGCCATAGGTGTCGCCTACGTAACGCACGCCGGCACCCACGCCGAACCCGTCCAGGGGGCCGTTGTGCCAGGTGTAGTCGGCCCAGGCGGTGGCCTGG
>NZ_JAOSHO010000106.1 GCF_025917275.1 Pseudomonas agronomica
AGCCCGGCGGGAGCAAGCTCTGACCACAAAAGCCAGTCGCGTTAGGGAGATGTCTTGATGAAACCGCTTTACCTCGCTTCAGGCTCGCCGCGTCGACGTGAACTGCTCACACAGATTGGCGTGCCGTTTACCGCCGTCAGTGCGGACATCGACGAAACTCCCCTCGATCACGAAACCCCATCGGCCTACGTAGAGCGCCTGGCGCGTGGCAAGGCCGATGCGGGACGACGTGCCCTGTCAGCCGACATCGACGGTTGCGTGTTGGGCGCCGATACCGCTGTCGTTCTGGACGGAAAAATTCTCGGCAAGCCCCAGGATCAGGCCGACGCCGTGTCGATGCTCCTGGGCCTGTCCGGTCGCGATCATGAAGTATTGACGGCCATTGCCGTGCTGGATGGACAGCGTTGCGAATCCCGTGTGGTTCGCAGTCGGGTGAGTTTTCGCATCATCACCGAACAGGAAGCGCTGGCCTATTGGGCCAGCGGCGAACCCCGGGACAAGGCCGGAAGCTATGGTATCCAGGGGTTGGGTGCGGTGTTCGTCGCCGGGCTCGAAGGCAGTTATTCGGCGGTGGTCGGCCTGCCGTTGTGCGAAACCGCGGAACTGCTGGGCCATTTCGGCATACCCTGTTGGCAAAACTTGAGCGCGCGCTGAGCGCTGACTGACTTGATACGGCCATAATCGTGAATATGCCTGAACGAGACCCTGCCATGAGTGAAGAGATCCTGATCAACATCACGCCGATGGAATCGCGCGTGGCGGTGGTTGAAAACGGTGTCCTGCAAGAGGTCCATGTCGAGCGCACGCAGAAACGTGGCATTGTCGGGAATATCTACAAGGGCAAGGTGGTGCGTGTGCTGCCGGGCATGCAGGCGGCCTTCGTCGACATCGGGCTGGATCGAGCGGCATTCATTCATGCGTCGGAAATTTCCATGCGCGAAGGGCCGGCCGTGGAAAGCATCAGTGCGCTGGTCCATGAGGGGCAGAGCCTCGTCGTGCAAGTCACCAAGGACCCCATCGGCTCCAAGGGCGCGCGCCTGACCACCCAACTGTCGATTCCATCGCGCTACCTCGTGTATATGCCGCGCACGGCCCATGTCGGCATTTCCCTGAAGATCGAGGACGAAGCCGAGCGCGAGCGTCTCAAGAAAGTCGTCAGCGATTGCGTGGAAAAAGAAGGCATCAAGGAGGCGGGTGGCTTCATCCTGCGCACCGCGGCCGAAGGCGCCGGGGCCGATGAAATCCTCATGGACATCCGCTACCTGCGCAGGCTCTGGGACCAGATCGCCGCGCAGATCAAGACCATCGCCACCCCCAGCGTGATCTACGAAGACCTCGGCCTGGCGCTGCGGACCCTGCGCGACCTGGTCAGCCCGAAGATCGAGAAGATTCGCATCGATTCCCGGGAAACCTTCCAGCGAACCACCCAATTCGTCGCCGAACTGATGCCGGAAATTGCCGATCGCCTGGAGCACTACCCAGGCGAACGGCCGATTTTCGACCTCTACGGGGTCGAAGATGAAATCCAGCGTGCACTGGAGCGCAAGGTGCCGCTCAAGTCTGGCGGTTACCTGGTGGTCGATCCGGCCGAGGCGATGAGCACCATCGACGTCAACACCGGTGCCTTTGTCGGTCATCGCAATCTCGAGGAGACCATCTTCAAGACCAATCTTGAAGCGGCGACCGCCATTGCCCGGCAACTGCGCCTGCGCAACCTTGGCGGGATCATCATCATCGATTTCATCGACATGGAAGACGAAGAGCACCAGCGCCAGGTGCTGCGCACGTTGGAAAAACAGTTGGAGCGCGATCACGCCAAGACCAACATCATCGGCATCACCGAGCTGGGCCTCGTGCAGATGACCCGCAAGCGCACCCGCGAAAGCCTGGAGCAGGTGTTGTGCGAACCGTGCAGCAGTTGCCAGGGACGGGGCAAGCTCAAGACCCCGGAAACCGTGTGTTACGAAATCTTCCGGGAAATTCTCCGGGAGGCGCGCGCCTACCAGGCCACTGGCTATAGAGTGTTGGCGAACCAGAAAGTGGTGGACCGCCTGCTCGATGAGGAGTCAGGCAACGTGGCGGAACTGGAGGCTTTTATCGGACGCACGATTCGTTTCCAGGTGGAAACCATGTATTCCCAGGAACAATACGACGTGGTGTTGCTCTGAAGCGGCGTGTGGAGTGGCGAGGCCGCGAATCTGAATGCCTTGGCCAGGGGAGGCTGCTGACATGGAGCGCCTGACACGTCTTTTGGCTACGCTGACGCGCTGGGGGCTGGGCCTGTGTGCACTGGTGCTGGTGCTGCTGGCGTTGTACGTCAGCCTCGGTCGGGAACTGGTCCCGCTGGTGGCCGAATACCGTGGCGAGCTTGAGACCCGGGCCAGCGAAGCCTTGGGCATGCCCGTGCACGTCGGCAGCCTCGACGGGAGCTGGAGCGCCCTGGCGCCGATATTGGCGGCGCGTGACGTCGTGGTTGGTGACGGTGCCAATGCCTTGCACCTGGATCAAGTGCGCGTCGTGCCCGATCTATGGGACAGCCTGCTGACGCGTCAGGTGCGCATCGCTCATCTGGAAGTGAGTGGGCTGAAGATCAGCCTCAAGGAAGGCGCCGACGGCAAGTGGGCCTTGGAAGGCCTGCCAGTGCGGGACGATCAGCCACTCGATCCGCAGCAGCTGCTGGACCGAATGCAAATCGTCTCGAAGCTGTCGGTGCTCGACAGCCAAGTTACCTTGCAACCTTTGGATCAGCCACCGCTGAGCCTGACCTACGTCGGCCTGAGCCTGCGCACCGGCCCCACGCGCCAACGCTTGGACGCCCGCCTGACGTTGCCTGACGGCCAGCCCGTGGCGGTGAACGTGCGCACGCGGATCCGTGCCAGCGACTGGAAAAATGGCGAGGCCGATGCCTACCTGAGCCTGCCGCAAAGCGATTGGTCCAAATGGCTGCCGAAGCGCCTGACCCAACAATGGAATTTTTCCGAGATCAAGGCCGGTGGTGAGTTCTGGCTCAGTTGGGGGGCGGGCACCGTGCAAAAAGCGGCGGTGCGACTGAACGCGCCGCAGTTGCAGGGCGCCTACGCCGACCGCAAACCGGTACAGATCCAGAACCTGGCCCTAAACGGATATTTCCAGCGCGGCAGCCAAGGATTCAATGCGACGCTCGACACCTTGGCGATGAACCTGGGCGAGAGCCGTTGGGAATCGCGCTTGCAGCTACAACAAAGCGACGCCACCGATAAAGCCGAGGAGCGTTGGCATCTGGAGGCCGATCGTCTCGACCTGACACCGCTGACGCCGTTGCTCAATGCCTTGGCGCCGTTGCCGGAGGGCGTCGCCACGGCGATTGATCGGCTCAAGGTGACCGGTGGCCTGCGTAACGTGCTGGTGGACTTTCGTCCACAAAACACCGGTGACCAGAAAGTCAGCTTTGCCACCAACCTGGATACGGTGGGCTTTGACGCCTATCGCGGTGCCCCGGCGGCGCGCAACGTTTCAGGCAGCCTCAGCGGTGACCTGGGCGGCGGCGAACTGCGCATGGACAGCAAGGATTTCTCCCTGCACCTGGCGCCGATCTTCGCCAAGCCCTGGCAATACCTGCAAGCCAACGCCCGGTTGACCTGGAAGCTCGACAAGCAGGGCTTCACCCTGATCGCGCCCTACCTGAAGGTGCTGGGGGAGGAAGGCCGGATTGCCGGCGATTTCCTGATTCGCCTGCATTTCGACCACAGCCAGGAAGATTACATGGACCTGCGGGTCGGCCTGGTGGATGGAGACGGACGCTATACCGGCAAGTACCTGCCGGCCGTCCTCAGCCCGGCGCTGGACGAGTGGTTGCGCACGGCGATCGTCAAGGGCGCCGTGGACGAGGGTTTTTTCCAATACCAAGGCTCGCTCAATCACGGCGCCGAAGACGCCGCCCGCAGCATCAGCCTGTTTTTCAAGGTGCATGACGCCGAACTGGCCTTCCAGCCGGGCTGGCCTTCGGTCAGCAAGGTCAGCGGCGACGTGTTTGTCGAAGACAGCGGCGTGCGCATTTTCGCCAGCCAGGGGCAATTGCTCGACACTCAGGTGAAGGATGTTTCGGTGAACATTCCCCACGTGCCCAGCGGGCAGAGTTCTCATCTGCTGCTGGACGGCGGGTTTGCCGGTGGATTGGGCGATGGACTGAAAATCCTCCAGACCGCGCCTATCGGTACGGCGGACACGTTCGCTGGTTGGGAAGGCGACGGTGCGCTGCAAGGCAGCGTGAAGCTCGATATCCCGCTGGTCAAAGGCGAGCAACCGAAAATCCTGGTGGATTTTGCCACTGACAAGGCCCGGCTCAAGCTCAGCGAGCCGGCGCTGGAATTGAGCGAGCTCAAGGGTGATTTCCGCTTCGACAGCAGCAAGGGGTTGAGCGGCAAGAACATCGCGGCCAGGGCGTTCGATCGACCTGTGACGGCTCAGATTTTTGCCGAGGGCCGCGCCGGTGCGCTCAATACGCGAGTGACGGCGTCGGGGCGGGTCGAGGTGAAGAAACTCACCGATTGGCTGAGCGTGACCCAGCCATTGCCTGTCTCCGGGGTGGTTCCGTATCAACTGCAAGTGATCCTAGACGGCGCCGACAGCCAGTTGTCGGTCAGCTCCAACCTCAAGGGTGTGGCGGTGGACTTGCCGGCACCCTTCGGGATGGCCGCCGATGTCGGGCGCGACACGGTGTTCCGCATGACGCTGCAGGGGCCGGAGCGGCGTTATTGGGTCAACTATGGCGACCTGGCCAGCTTCACCTATGCCGCGCCGAGTGGGAAGGTCGCCGACGGTCGTGGTGAATTGCTGCTGGGTTCCGGTGATGCGGTACTGCCTGGCGGCAGGGGATTGCGACTGCGTGGCACGCTGTCGGAACTGGACGTGAGCCCCTGGCAGGATTTGCTGGGCAAATACGCCGGCCAGGATCCGGGTGGTAGTGCCCGGCAGGTGCTCAGCAGCGCCGACCTGAAAGTGGGCAAGCTCACGGCCATGGGCACGACGCTGGACCAGGCTTCGGTGCAGTTGGACCGCAAACCGGACGCCTGGGCCCTGCGGCTTGACAGCCAGCAGGCCAAGGGCAGCGTCAGCCTGCCGGATGCGAAAGCCGCGCCGATCGGCATCAAGCTGGATTATGTGCGCCTGCCAGCTGTGGATCCGACGGTCCAGGCCGATGAAAACGCCCCGGATCCTCTGGCCACGGTCGATCCCAGCAAGATTCCAGCGATGGATATTGCCATCGACCAGTTATTCCAAGGCCCTGATCTGATTGGCGCCTGGTCATTGAAGGTGCGCCCTACCGGCAAGGGTATTGCGTTGAACGAGCTGGACATGGGCCTCAAGGGCATGGTCTTGAACGGCAACGGCGCTTGGGAAGGCGTACCCGGTTCCACCAGCAGTTGGTACAAGGGCCGTATCAAGGGCAAGAACCTGGCTGATGTCTTGAAAGGTTGGGGGTTCGCGCCGAGTGTGACCAGCCAGGAATTCCGCCTGGATGTGGACGGTCGTTGGCCCGGCTCGCCCGCCTGGGTTGCCACCAAGCGTTTCTCCGGCAGTCTCGATGCGTCATTGAGCAAGGGCCAGTTCGTTGAGGTTGAAGGCAGCGCCCAAGCCCTGCGGGTGTTCGGTCTGTTGAACTTCAACTCCATCGGCCGACGCTTGCGCCTGGATTTTTCCGACCTGTTCGGCAAAGGGTTGAGCTACGACCGGGTCAAGGGGTTGCTAGTGGCGAGCGATGGCGTGTACGTCACGCGCGAGCCCATTACCCTGGCGGGGCCGTCGAGCAACCTTGAGCTCAACGGTACGCTGGACATGGTCACCGACCGGGTAGACGCCAAGCTGTTGGTGACCTTGCCGGTGACGAACAACCTGCCGATCGCCGCCTTGATTGTCGGTGCACCGGCAGTGGGCGGGGCGCTGTTTTTGATCGACAAGCTGATCGGTGACCGCGTGGCGCGTTTTGCCAGCGTAAGATATGACGTCAAGGGGCCGTGGAAGGAGCCGAAGATCAGCTTCGACAAGCCGTTTTGACGAGCTAACGCTAGTCCCTGTGGGAGCGAGCTTGCTCGCGATAGCGGTGTTTCAGTCACATTTCCTTTGCTGACCCACCGCTATCGCGAGCAAGCTCGCTCCCACAGGGGCAGTGATGTAAAAAATGAGGGACGCACCATGCCAGTCGCCGTGATTCAAATGGTCAGCCAAAGCGATGTGCTCGCCAACCTGGCTCGTGCCCGCGTGCTGCTGGAGCAGGCTGCGGCGGGTGGCGCAAGGCTGGCGGTGCTGCCGGAAAACTTCGCCGCCATGGGCCGGCGGGACGTGGCGCAGATCGGTCGGGACGAAGCCTTTGGTCAGGGGCCGATACTGCCCTGGTTGAAACAGGTCGCCCGCGACCTCAGGTTATGGATTGTCGCCGGTACTTTGCCGTTGCCACCCGTGGACCAGCCCGAGGCCAAGCCCCATGCCTGTTCGTTGCTGGTGGACGACCAAGGCCAGATCGTGGCGCGCTATGACAAGTTGCACCTGTTCGACGTGGACGTGGCGGACAATCGCGGGCGCTATCGCGAATCCGATGACTATGCTTATGGCGGCAACGTGGTCGTTGCCGATACTCCCGTGGGCCGCGTGGGACTGACGGTGTGTTATGACCTGCGTTTCCCTGAACTCTATAGCGAGTTGCGGGCAGCCGGTGCCGAGTTGATCACCGCGCCTTCGGCGTTTACCGCGGTGACCGGCGCGGCCCATTGGGACGTGCTGATCCGCGCCCGGGCCATCGAAACCCAGTGTTATGTGCTGGCGGCGGCCCAGGGCGGCGTGCATCCAGGGCCAAGGGAGACTTTTGGTCACGCGGCGATTGTCGACCCGTGGGGCCGCGTGCTGGCACAACAGGATCAAGGCGAGGCCGTGCTGCTGGCCGAGCGCGACAGCAGCGAACAGGCGTCCATCCGGGCGCGCATGCCGGTGGCGAACCACCGGCGCTTTTTCTCGCAGGGCGCCCGACAGCGACCTGTCCAAGACGACGAATTCAAGGCGTAAAACATATGAGCGGGTTGTTGTCCTCAGTCAGTGAACACCTTTTGGCCCCCGGCGGCGTGACCCTGGAAAGTCTGCAAGGCGTGCTGGGCGACCTGGCCGGTCCGGGCATCGATGCCGCCGACCTGTATTTCCAGGGCCAGATCTCCGAGTCATGGTCGCTGGAAGACGGCATCGTCAAGGAAGGTAGTTTCAACCTCGACCAAGGCGTGGGCGTGCGAGCCCAGTCTGGAGAAAAGACCGGTTTCGCCTACAGCAATGCCATCACCCTCGAAGCACTCGGCGCCGCCGCCCGTGCCGCTCGTTCGATCTCCCGGGCCGGGCAGAATGGCACGGTCCAGGCGTTCAGCAGCCAGGACGTGGCCCAGCTATATGCACCGGACAATCCGTTGGAAGTCATGAGCCGTGCCGAGAAAGTCGAACTGCTCAAGCGTATCGACGTCGCCACCCGCGCCCTTGACCCGCGTATCCAGCAGGTGTCGGTGAGCATGGCTGGGGTCTGGGAGCGGATCCTGGTGGCGTCGACCGATGGCGGCCTGGCGGCGGACGTGCGACCGCTGGTGCGCTTCAACGTCAGCGTGATCGTCGAGCAGAACGGCCGCCGCGAGCGCGGTGGCCATGGCGGTGGTGGGCGTACCGACTACCGTTATTTCCTCAGCGAAGACCGCGCCATGGGCTATGCCCGCGAAGCGCTGCGCCAGGCGCTGGTCAACCTGGAAGCGATCCCGGCCCCGGCCGGCACCTTGCCGGTGGTGCTCGGTTCTGGCTGGTCCGGTGTGCTGCTGCACGAAGCGGTGGGCCACGGCCTGGAAGGTGACTTCAATCGCAAGGGTAGCTCGGCCTACAGCGGACGCATGGGCGAAATGGTCGCCTCCAAACTTTGCACCATTGTCGATGACGGCACCCTGGCCGGACGTCGTGGCTCCCTGAGCGTCGATGATGAAGGCACGCCGACCGAATGCACCACGCTGATCGAAAACGGCGTGCTCAAGGGCTACATGCAAGACAAACTCAACGCCCGCCTCATGGGCGTGGCCCGCACCGGCAACGGTCGTCGTGAATCGTACGCGCACCTGCCGATGCCGCGCATGACCAACACCTACATGCTGGGCGGCCAGAGCGATCCGGCGGAAATCATCGCGTCGGTGAAGAAGGGCATCTATTGCGCCAACCTCGGCGGCGGCCAGGTGGACATCACCAGTGGCAAGTTCGTGTTTTCCACCAGCGAGGCCTACCTGATCGAAGACGGCAAGATCACTGCGCCAGTCAAGGGCGCGACCCTGATCGGCAACGGGCCGGAGGCGATGAGCAAGGTGTCGATGGTCGGTAACGACCTGGCGCTGGACAGCGGCGTGGGCACGTGCGGAAAGGACGGGCAATCGGTGCCGGTGGGCGTCGGCCAGCCGACCCTGAAGATCGATGCGATTACCGTGGGTGGCACGGGTGCATAAATGCACAAGACCCATGTAGAAGCTGTGGAAGGACCCGTGAAGGAGCTGTGTAGGTACTGCGTAGGAGCTGCGTAGGAGCTGCCGAGTGCAACGAGGCTGCGATCTTTCCCTTGACGCTTGAGTCTCAAGCGAAAGATCAAAAGATCAAAAGATCAAAAGATCGCAGCCCTATGGCAACTCCTACAGGGTCGGATGAAACTCAGCGCAGGCCGCGTTGAGTCTCGTCCAGCTCACGGATGTACTTGAAGATTTTACGGCTCGAGGCCGGTGGCTTGTTCTGCGCCAGTTCGTGCTGGGCCTGACGAATCAGGGAGCGCAATTGCTGGCGATCGGCCTCCGGGTAGTCGATAACGAATTTTTCCAGCGTGCCGTCGTCGCCTGCGATCAAGCGATCGCGCCAGCGTTCCAGGTTGTGGAAGCGTTCGTTGTACTGCCGGGTGGAGGCATCGAGCTGGTCGAGCAGAACGAGGATGGCGTCAGTGTCTTGATCGCGCATCAGTTTGCCGATGAATTGCAGGTGCCGTTTACGCGCAATATTCGCGGTGTGCTTGGGCGCATCGGCCAAAGCCCGGCGCAAGGCGTCGGTCAGGGGCAGCTTGGCCAGCAAGTCAGGCTTGAGTGTTGTCAGGCGCTCGCCGAGGTCAACCAGAGCATGCAGCTCGCGTTTGACCTGGGATTTGCTTTTTTCACCCTCGTAGAGGGAGTCGTCGTAAGAATCAACCATGGTGGCAGTCCGCAAAGAAACGCCGCCATGATAACCAGTCGGGGGCCGGTTGTCCGGCCCGGTCGCTCGAAGGCCAAGGGTTTGTACGAAAAAACGCCCAGGCGCTTTGCGTACAAAGCCGTTACCGAAAGCAGAATTTGAGTGGAGAACACCATGAGTGCAGTTCAAAGCGTCGGCCCCCAGGCATTGCCGGCACTGCAGGAGCAAGTCGAGCAGATTCTCGCCGAGGCCAAGCGACAGGGCGCCAGCGCCTGTGAAGTGGCGGTATCGCTGGAGCAGGGGCTGTCGACTTCGGTGCGCCAGCGCGAAGTGGAAACCGTCGAATTCAACCGTGACCAGGGTTTCGGCATTACCTTGTACGTAGGCCAGCGCAAGGGCTCGGCCAGCACCTCGGCCAGCGGTCCTGACGCTATTCGCGAAACAGTCGCCGCGGCATTGGCGATTGCCAAGCACACGTCCGAAGACGAGGCCTCGGGTTTGGCCGATGCTGCGCTGATGTGCAAGGATCTGAAGGACTTCGATCTGTTCCATGCCTGGGATATCACGCCTGAGCAAGCCATCGAACAAGCGCTGCGCTGCGAAGCCGCGGCATTCGACGCCGACAGCCGGATCAAGAATGCCGACGGCACGACGCTCAACACCCACCAAGGCTGCCGGGTCTATGGCAACAGCCATGGCTTTATCGGCGGTTACGCATCGACCCGCCACAGCCTCAGCTGCGTGATGATCGCCGAGGCCGACGGCCAGATGCAGCGCGATTACTGGTATGACGTGAATCGCCAGGGCACGTTGCTGGCGGACCCGGTCAGCATCGGCCAGAAAGCCGCACAACGGGCAGCCAGTCGCCTGGGCGCTCGGCCGGTACCGACCTGCGAGGTGCCCGTGCTGTTTTCCGCCGAATTGGCCGGTGGCCTGTTCGGCAGCTTCCTGTCGGCGGTGTCCGGCGGCAATCTGTATCGCAAGTCGTCGTTCCTCGAAGGCGCGTTGGGCCAGAAACTTTTCCCGGAATGGATGACCATCGACGAGCGCCCGCACCTGATGCAGGCCATGGGCAGTTCGGCGTTCGACGGCGATGGGCTGGCGACCTACGCCAAGCCGTTCGTGGAAAACGGTGAACTGGTTTCATACATCCTGGGTACGTATTCAGGCCGTAAACTTGGCATGCCGAGCACCGCCAACGCGGGTGGCGTGCACAACCTGTTCGTCACTCATGGTGAAGAGGACCAGGCGGCATTGTTGCGGCGCATGGGGCGTGGCCTGCTGGTCACCGAATTGATGGGCCATGGCCTGAACATGGTCACCGGGGATTACTCCCGTGGCGCGGCAGGTTTCTGGGTCGAGAATGGCGAGATCCAATTCCCGGTCCAGGAAGTCACTATCGCGGGGAACATGCGTGACATGTTCAAGCAGATCGTGGCGGTGGGGAACGACCTGGAACTGCGCAGCAACATCCGCACCGGTTCGGTGTTGATCGAGCGTATGACGGTGGCGGGTAGCTGATATTCAGGGCCGAAAAAAAGGCGCGTCATCCATTTGGGTGACGCGCCTTTTTTGTATCGATTAGAACTCATGACAAGACCGCTTCTGTGGCGAGGGAGCTTGCTCCCGCTGGGCCGCGAAGCGGACCCGAACTCTTGCGGTCGCTGCGCACTGGAGCGCCAGCCCGGCCGAGCGGGAGCAAGCTCTCTCGCCACAAAATGACCTTGGGCCCAGGGGAGTTATTCCCCCTCGTCGAAATAATTGTTGATCAGCGCCACCAAGGCATCCATCGCTTCCTGGGCCTGTTCGCCTTCAGTGCTCAAGTGGATCCTGGTGCCCTTGCCCGCAGCGAGCATCATCATTGCCATGATGCTTTTACCGTCGACGGTGCTTTCGGGCGTGCGCCCGACACGGATGGTGGTATCAGGAAACTGACCCGCCACACCCACGAATTTCGCCGATGCCCGGGCATGCAAACCCAGCTTGTTGATGATTTCAATTTCCCGAGCAGGCATCGCGATGTGAATCCTTTAGCTGAGGTCGCGGTGGCGAACCTGGACGTTCTTCAGGGATTGTTGCAGAAGCTGACCCAGGCGCTCGGTCAGGTAGACGGAACGGTGATGGCCACCGGTGCAGCCTATGGCGATCGTGACGTAGGCACGGTTGCTCGCTGCGAAGCGGGGCAGCCATTTGAGCAGGTAGCTGGAGATGTCCTGGTACATTTCCTCGACGTCCGGTTGAGCGGCGAGGTAGTCGATTACCGGTTGGTCGAGCCCGGACTGCTCGCGCAGTTCCGGTTTCCAATAAGGGTTGGGCAGGCAGCGAACATCGAACACCAGGTCGGCATCGACCGGCATGCCGCGCTTGAAACCGAACGATTCGACGAGAAAGGCCGTTCCCGGTTCCGGCTGGTTCAGCAGGCGCAACTTGATGGTGTCGCGCAGCTGGTACAAGTTCAGGTGGGTAGTATTGACCTTGAGGTCGGCCAAATCGGCGATGGGCCCGAGCAGTTGGCTCTCGTCATGAATCGCCTCAGCCAGGGAACGGCTGGCGTTGCTCAGCGGGTGGCGTCGACGGGTTTCTGAAAAGCGCTTGAGCAGTGTTTCTTCGTCGGCATCCAGGTACAACACATCGCATTGGATATGCCGGTTGCGAACTTCTTCGAGCAATTCCGGAAATCGCGACAGATGGCTGGGCAGGTTGCGGGCATCGATGGAAACGGCGACCAGCGGTTGCGCCAGTTCGGTGTGGATCAGGGCGCGCTCGGCCAATTCCGGAAGCAGGCCTGCCGGCAAATTGTCGATGCAGTAGTAGCCGTTGTCCTCAAGTACGTTGAGGGCTGTGCTTTTACCTGAGCCGGAGCGGCCACTGACGATGATCATGCGCATGTTTAATGGCCGTTCTGCTCGTCCAGGACTACCTGATACAAGGCTTCGTTGCTCGGGGCGCTGCGCAGTTTTTCGCGTACTTCCTTGCGATCCAGCATGCTGGCGATCTGGCGCAGCAGCTCCAGGTGCGCATCGGTTGCGGCCTCCGGGACCAGCAAGACGAACAGCAGGTCGACCGGAGCGCCATCGATGGCGTCGAAATCTATGGGGGCTTCAAGGTGCAGCAGCGCGCTGATGGGCGAGGCGCAGCCCTTGAGGCGGCAATGGGGGATGGCAATGCCGTTGCCAAAACCGGTGGAACCGAGTTTTTCACGGGCAACCAATGCCTCGAAGACATCCTGCATTTCCAGATCCGGCACTTCGCGGTGGATCAGGTTGGCGATTTGTTCGAGGGCTTTCTTTTTACTGCCGCCCGGCGCGTTCACTTGGGAACGGCCGGGGGTCAGGATGGTTTCTAGTCGGATCATGGATTGGGGGGGTTAACGACCGGTTGCGCCCTGGAGGAGGCTCTGGGTCTTTTCCTTATGCTTTTTGAGTTGGCGATCCAGCTTGTCGGTCAGCAGGTCAATCGCGGCATACATGTCTGAATGCTCTGCGTTGGCAACCACTTCTCCGCCGGGGATATGCAGCGTGGCTTCGATTTTCTGCAGCAGCTTCTCGACGTTCATCGTGACTTGCACATTGGTGATCTTGTCGAAATGCCTTTCCAATCGGTCGAGTTTTTCGCCGATGTAGGTGCGCAGGGGTTCGGTCACTTCCAGTTGGTGTCCACTGATGTTGACTTGCATACAGCTTCTCCTTCGTTGCCAGTGCATAAAGCGGCAGGCTGGGTTGCCTGCCACTGGAACGCTGTGGCGTGGCCTGTTACATCAACCGCTTGCGTTCGCTCGAAGGTGCGATCCCGAGGGATTCGCGGTATTTGGCGACGGTACGGCGGGCCACCTGAATGCCTTGTGCCTCCAGTAAACCAGCGATCTTGCTGTCACTCAACGGCTTTTTCTGATTTTCCGCGGCGACCAGTTTCTTGATGATCGCGCGGATGGCCGTGGACGAGCATTCGCCGCCTTCGGAGGTGCTGACATGGCTGGAGAAAAAATATTTCAATTCATAGATTCCCCGCGGGGTATGCATGAATTTCTGCGTGGTCACCCGTGAAATCGTCGACTCGTGCATGCCCACCGCCTCGGCGATGTCATGGAGGACCAGCGGTTTCATCGCTTCGTCACCGTATTCCAGGAAGCCGCGCTG
>NZ_JAOSHO010001060.1 GCF_025917275.1 Pseudomonas agronomica
GTGGGAGCGAGCTTGCTCGCGATAGTGTCCTGGCAGGCAATACAACCTACCGCTGGTGCACCAACCTCCCTGCCGCATAAGTCTGCGCGACCGTCCGGTCATCCCCCAGCGTCATCAGTACGAACAACCGCTCGGCAATGTCCTTGGCCTGCTTGAGGCGATAGCTCAACAGCGGCGTCGCGTTGTAGTCCAGCACCAGGAAATCCGCCTCCGTCCCCGGCTGCAACGTCCCGATCTTGTCTTCCAGGCGCAAGGCCCTGGCCCCGCCGAGGGTCGCCAGGTACAGCGACTTGAACGGACTCAGCCGCGCGCCTTGCAACTGCATGACCTTGTAGGCTTCGTTCAAGGTGTGCAGCAGCGAAAAACTGGTGCCGCCGCCCACGTCCGTGCCCAACCCGACGTTCACCTTGTGCTTCTCGGCCATTG
>NZ_JAOSHO010001061.1 GCF_025917275.1 Pseudomonas agronomica
GCAGCTCCTACATGGCTCCTACATAGCTCTTACATGGCTCTTACATAGCTCCTGCGTAACGCCTACAGCCCAGCGGGAGCAAGCTCCCTCGCCTCAGGTTTTTTATCGATTCAAAGCCGCCAGAACGGCTTCAGACCTTCCGCCCGTGCCTGCTCCCGGCTCAGCCCGATGTCCCGCAACTGTTCGGTCGACAGGTCCAGCAAGGCTTTGCGTGTATGCAAACGACGCCAGAACAGGCCCCAGCGACTCAGGTCGGCTGGAGCATTGCGCAAATCCCCGCTACGCAGCCCCTTCTCCTGCCCCGCCGCCAGTTCCTGACTGTGTAACGTCAGCCGCACATCGCTCAAGCCGTTCATTTTGATCGCTCCTGTTTACTTGGGTAGCCAGAGGTTTCATGATGCGCGGGCGGCAAAAAGCGATACAGAT
>NZ_JAOSHO010001062.1 GCF_025917275.1 Pseudomonas agronomica
GTGCAGCGTCACGCCCACGGCCTTGAGAAACGCCGGGAGGGTGCTGAGGATAAAAGCGTAATCGAAGTTCATTGAAGATCCTGGACGCCACTGGGTAAGCGGCGGTGATGCGGTCCATGGGCAGCGGATGACTGCTCGCAGGCACTGACTTTAAAGGCATAAGAAGTAGATTTTAAATACCGTTAAAGCATATTTATATCACCCAAAAAACTATCCCCGCGTATTTGCCCGGACGGGCAAAGGCGACTATTTTCCTTGCGTCGCAGGGAAGACCTTCAGGGTTCAAATTCTTGATCCATCACAAGGAAGAAGATATGGCTGACGTAAAAGTGCCGCAGCGATTGGAACCGCGAGAGATCGTGAAATTATTGGTGGCGTTGCGCCGGGCGTTGAAGGCCAGGGTGGCCTGATCCGTGGCGAGGGA
>NZ_JAOSHO010001063.1 GCF_025917275.1 Pseudomonas agronomica
ACATCGACCAAAGCCCGATTGGTCGCACGCCGCGCTCCAACCCGGCGACCTACACCGGGTTGTTCACCCCGATCCGCGAACTGTTCGCCGGCGTACCGGAGTCCCGCTCACGGGGTTACGGCCCGGGGCGCTTCTCGTTCAACGTCAAGGGTGGCCGCTGCGAGGCTTGCCAGGGCGATGGCTTGATCAAGGTGGAAATGCACTTCCTGCCCGACATCTATGTGCCGTGCGATGTGTGCAAGAGCAAGCGTTACAACCGCGAAACCCTGGAGATCAAGTACAAGGGCAAGAATATCCACGAAACCCTGGAGATGACCATCGAAGAGGCCCGGGTGTTCTTCGACGCGGTGCCGGCTTTGGCGCGCAAACTCCAGACGCTGATGGACGTAGGTCTTTCGTACATCAAGCTCGGGCAGTCGG
>NZ_JAOSHO010001064.1 GCF_025917275.1 Pseudomonas agronomica
CCAGTTCCTGGCTGTAGGTCACTTGATCAGCGACCGAGGCGTCCTTGCCGTCGAGCACCACACGGGCCTTGATACGCTTGCCGAACGAAGCGAACTCTCCGGCCACGGCCTTGGTGCCAGTGAAGCCCGGCGCGCCGATAATCGTCAGGTCTTCCGCCACGCCACTCAACGCCGCCAGGCCCAACTTGCGCCCGGTCTGCGCCTCGATGCCGCCGATCACGTTGTTCTGCGTGTCGGCCAGTGTCGCGCCCTCTTCGACGATGACCACGTACACCGGCACCTTGACCACTTTGAGAATCTGGTAGACCGCGTGGAACAACGTCCCCGCCTCGGCACCGGTCGGGTCCAACTGGGCCTGGGTGGTGAAGCTGTTGATGCGGAACGGGGTGTTTTTCGGAATCAATGGGTTGGCATTCGGC
>NZ_JAOSHO010001065.1 GCF_025917275.1 Pseudomonas agronomica
GCTCGCGATGAACGATGACGCGGTATCAAACCCACCCGCTGCTCTGCATCGCCTTGTACACCGCCACGATCGCCAGGATGAAAAACGCCGAAGCGGCCAGGCGGCGGATGAGGGCCAGGGGCAGTTTCTCGGCGGCGAAATTGCCGGCCAGTACCACCGGCACGTTGGCAATCAACATGCCTACGGTGGTGCCAATTATCACCAGCCACAGTTCCGGGTATTGCGCGGCGAGCATCACCGTGGCGATCTGGGTCTTGTCGCCGATTTCCGCCAGGAAGAACGCGATCAGCGTGGTCAGGAACGGCCCGAATTTGCGAGCCGTGTTCGCCTCTTCATCGTCCAGCTTGTCCGGGACCAGGGTCCACAGTGCCGTGGCCGCGAAGCTTGCCGCCAAGATCCAGTGCAACACCGCGTC
>NZ_JAOSHO010001066.1 GCF_025917275.1 Pseudomonas agronomica
GCGGGAGCAAGCTCCCTCGCCACAGAGTTTTATGTCCGGGCTTGTCTCATTCCACCAACCGCCCCAGCCGCTGCTTGAGCATGCGGTTTTCACTGCGCAGTTGCTGGACCTCTTCCAGCAGGTCCAGCGCCAGGGCGACACCTTCCCATTCCAGCTCCAACTCCCGGCGCAGCTTGGCTGCACGCCGGGCCAGGACCAATTCGTAATCAGTGAAGCGCCAGTCCGTGGGGGCCGTGCCGTGAGGTTCGAGGATGCCATGTTCGATAATTTCGATCACATGGACATCGGCCAATGCGGCGGCTTCGCAGAATTCCATCAGGTTCAGTTCAATGATCGGGTTGCTCATGCTCTGCTTCTCCCAATGCTTTAACTGTGTAGGGGCGTAGGAGCGTAGGAGCTGACGAGTGAAACGAG
>NZ_JAOSHO010001067.1 GCF_025917275.1 Pseudomonas agronomica
TCGCGAGCGAGCTCGCTCCCACAGGGGGTGACGGCGGGAGGTTACTGCGCGGTCAACTCGGTCAAAGCACGAACCCGCTGCTGCATATTGATCAAATGCAACCGCATCGAAGCCCGCGCCGCCTCGGCATCACGGCGTGCCAGCGCCGCATAGACCTGCTCCCGCTCACGCACTGCCAACGTTCGGTTCTCACTTTTCACCTGCACAACCGTGAGCAACGTATTGCCGACATGGGCCATGGCATCGATGAAGAAACTGTTGCCGGTGCATTGGGCGACCTGCAGATGAAATTCGAAATCGGCCCGGGCTCTGTCGTCATCCGTAGGGGCAAGGGCATTCGCTACGTCGAGCGCTTCACGCATCGCCAGCAATTGCTCCGGCGTAGCCCGTTGCGCGGCGATGCCAGCGGCTTC
>NZ_JAOSHO010001068.1 GCF_025917275.1 Pseudomonas agronomica
ACCTGTTCAAGCATAACGCCGTGGAGCGCGTGATCGTCGCCGGCCTTCCGAAATCCCGCGCAGCCATGCATCTGGACACCGTGTTCAGTTTCTGTGACCGCGACCTGGTGACGATTTTTCCGGAGGTCGTCAGCCAGATCGTGGCGTTTTCACTGCGCCCGGACGAGAGCAAACCCGGCGGCATTGACGTACGCCGCGAGGAAGGCAGCTTCCTCGATACAGTAGCCGCCGCCCTCAAGTTGCCGGCGCTGCGGATAGTGGAAACCGGCGGCAACAGCTTCGCCGCCGAACGCGAGCAATGGGATGACGGCAACAACGTGGTCGCCCTGGAGCCGGGCGTGGTGATCGGCTACGACCGCAACACCTACACCAACACGCTGCTGCGCAAGGCCGGCGTGGAAGTCATCACCA
>NZ_JAOSHO010001069.1 GCF_025917275.1 Pseudomonas agronomica
ACAGTGGTTTTACGAGCGCGCCGCTTTCAAGCATTTCAGATCACTGAAATCCTTCTTCACCCCATCAATCTTTTGCAACAACCGTTCACGCTGCGCCGGGGTGCTGTTGGCCATCAGGTCCACCAGCAGGCTGCGGGCCTGGGCTTCGGTTTTGTTGTAGGCCTCGCGGTAAGCAGGTGTCCACAGGCTTTCGCGGTTGACCAGCAATTGCTCGATGCGTTTCGGAAAGTCGGGGCTGTGGCGCTGGGCGACGGCTTCGCTGAACTGGTTTTGCCAGTGGGCGCGGTTGGCGATCCATTGTTGGTTCTGGTCGCCCAGGGCGGTGGACCAAGCCATTACCCGCTGGCGCTGTGCGTCGTTGATCGGGCCGATCCAGTCGTCGAGGCGTTTCTCCATGCGCTCGGCGCGCTC
>NZ_JAOSHO010000107.1 GCF_025917275.1 Pseudomonas agronomica
GAGCACCAGCATGCCGGCGCCTTCACCGATCACCAATCCATCGCGTCCCTTGTCGTAAGGGCGCGGGCTGGTCTGCGGCGCATCGTTTTTCAGGCTGGTGGCGTAGAGCGCGTCGAAGACCATCGCTTCGGTCGGGCACAGTTCTTCGGCGCCACCAGCGAGCATCAATGGCAGGCGGCCGAACTTGATGGCCTCGTAGGCATAGCCGATGCCATGGCTGCCGCTGGTGCAGGCGCTGGACGTGGGGATCAGCCGTCCAGTCAGGCCGAAGAAGATGCTGATGTTGGCCGCCGTGGTGTGGGGCATCATCCGCACGTAGGAATTGGCGTTCAGCCCTTCGGCCACGCTGTTGAGCAGCATGTTGCCGAAGGCCTTGATCTCGTCGGTGCTGCCGGTGGACGAGCCGCAGGACACGCCCATGCGGCCATCCTTGATCGACGGATCGCCCAGCAGGCCGGCGTCGGCCAGGGCCTGTTCCGCCGAGGCCACGGCCAGGCGCGAGACCCGGCCCATGCTGCGCAGTTGCTTGCGCGTCCAGTGGACCGGGACCTGGAAGTTGTCGATGGGGCCGGCCAGGCGGGTGTTCAGCTCGGTGAAACGGTCCCATTCATCCATGCGCCGGATGCCGGTGCGGTTGGCGGCGAAGTTGGCGGCGATGGTCTCCCAGTCGCTGCCGATGGAGGTGATACCGGCCATGCCGGTGACGACGACGCGCTTCATCAGCACAAGCCTCCGTTGACGGCCAGGACCTGCCGAGTGATGTAGCCGGCTTCGGCGGACATCAGGAAATTCACCGCGCCGGCGACTTCTTCCGGGGTGCCCATGCGCTGGGCGGGGATCATCTTCATCAATTCTTCCACGGGTACGTTTTCATCGAGCATGGCGGTGTCGATCAAGCCCGGCGCGACGCAGTTGACGGTGATCTTGCGCTTGCCCAGTTCGATGGCCAATGCCTTGGCCGCGCCGATCAGGCCGGCTTTCGAGGCGCTGTAATTGACTTGGCCACGGTTGCCGATCAGGCCGGACACTGACGTGATACAGACGATTCGTCCAGCGGCGCGGCGGCGGATCATCGGCATCATCACCGGGTGCAGCACGTTATAGAAGCCGTCGAGGTTGGTGCGCAGCACACTGTCCCAGTCGTCTTCGCTCAGGGCCGGGAAGGCGCCGTCGCGGGTCAGGCCGGCGTTGAGCACCACGCCGTAATAGGCGCCGTGGGTTTGCACATCCGCCTCGAGAGCGGCTTTGCAGGCGGCGCGGTCGGAGACGTCGAATTGCAGGACACGGGCGTTGCGGCCCAGGGCCAGGACTTCTGCCTGGACCGCTTCGGCCTCGGCGCGACCGCTGCGGCAATGCAAGACGATGTCATGCCCGGCCTGGGCCAGGCGCAAGGCGATGGCGCGGCCGATGCCACGGCTGGAGCCGGTAACCAGTACGGATTCAGTCATGGCTGGGTTCCTGTTGCAGAGGTTTCATTGAGGTACTGGGCGGCATGGGGTGGACGGAATACGTTCAGTCGCGCGGTGGCGTGGATGCCCGGCGCGTGGATGTGGCATTCGAACACACCCATGCCGTTGTCGTCTTCCAGGGAGCGAACGCCGTGGATGGCCAGTTCGGTGCCCACCGGGAAATGTTCGACGTTGCATTCGAACTTGCGGGTCCCGAGCAGGAAGCCCAGCTCCACGGCATCGCCGCGCTGGCGGGCGTGGCAACCGGCGAACGCCGCGACGCTCTGGGCCATCAGCTCGATGCCGACCCAGGCCGGCAGCGCGCCGTCGTCCAGGTTGAACAAACCGCCTGGCTTGACCGTGGCGACGGTATGGATCTGCTCGTCATCGAAGGTCACGATCCGGTCGATAAGGATCATGTCCCCTGCGTGGGGCAGCAGTTCGGCGAGCGGCCAGTCAATCATTGGGCGTCTCCGATAATCAGGCTGACGTTGTTGCCGCCGAAGGCAAACGAGTTGCTCATCAGGCGACGGGGGTGGGTCGGGTTCAGGCGGGCGCGGCTATCGATCCAGTTCAGCGCCGGCAGTTCGGGGTCGGGCTGGCCGTCCCAGACATGGGGTGGCAGGGCATGGCCGGGATTGTCCGCGCTCAGTGCCAGCCAGCAGAAGGCCGCTTCCAACGCGCCTGCCGCGCCGAGGGTGTGACCGGTCATCGGCTTGGTGGACGAGCAGGGCACGCCCGCTGGAAACAGTCCGGCCACCGCGTGGCTTTCCATGGCGTCGTTATGCTGCGTGGCGGTGCCGTGCAGGTTCAGGTAATCGATCTGGCTGGCGTCCAGGCCTGCGCAGCGCAAGGCTTTTTCCATTGCCTGGCGGGCGCCGCGACCGCTGGGTTCCGGCGCGGAAATGTGGTGCGCGTCGGAGCTGGCGCCGTCACCGAGCAGGGCGATCGAGTGACCGTCGCCTGGCGTCTTGCTCATGAGAAACAGCACCGCCGCCTCGCCGATGTTGATGCCGCTGCGGTTCACCGAAAACGGATTGCAACGCTCGTTCGACACCGCTTCCAGCGCAGAGAAACCGTTAAGGGTCAGTTTGCACAGGCTGTCGACGCCACCGCACAGCACGGCGTCGCACAACCCCAGGTCCAGCAGGCGACGGGCGCTCATCAAGGCCCGCGCGCTGGAGGTGCAAGCGGTCGAGATCACGTAGGAGGGGCCGCTCAGGCCAAGCCAGTCGGAGAGGAAATTGGCCGGCGCGCTGAGTTCCTGTTGTTGGTAATCGTAGCCTTCGGGGAATCGCTGCTCGCGCAGATAATGCGCGATGCCCTGGCTGGCCTCGTCGATGCCCGAGGTGCTGGTGCCCAGGACGATGCCGATGCGTGCGCGACCGTAGGCCTGGATGGCGCGGTCGATCTCGGGGCGAATCTGCAATCCGGCTTCAAGCAATAGCTGATTGTTGCGGCTGCGTTGGGCCGCGAGGGCTTCCGGGATCTGGGCGAGTTCACCCGCTACCGAAGCCACCGGCAATGCCCGTTCGGCGACCCAGCCGGCCTCGCTGCGCACGCCCGAGCAGTCGCCGGCGAACAGGTTGCGCGCGACGTTCTGTTTGTCCCGGCCCAGGGCGCAGATCACCCCGAGGGCGTTCAGATAAGCAGTCATTGGGCACTCTCGGTCAACGGCGTGATGCGGTAATGCGGGCCTTGGGGCAAGCGCAGCTCAAACTCCAGCGGTTGCTGGTAACGCACCTGCCAGCGGCTCTCGAGCGCTCGTTCGACGCCGTGTTGCCGGGCGGTGGGGTAGTTGCCGGCCAGCTCCGTTTCCGGGGTCAGGGCGAACAACAGCGCCGCGAACAGTTCCCGGGCCTCGGCATTGGGCGGCAGCAGGCCGTCGGCCCGCCACTGGCCATCGGCCAGGCGCTGGCGGGCGACGGGAATGCCCAGCGGGTCCATCATCGACCAGCGGATGCCGGTGTTTTCACGCTGGATCACCAACAGCCAATCCTGGCGCTGGCCGGCCAGTTGCCGCTCGATGTGCAATTGCAGCGGCAGCGCGAGGGTCGGCGTGCGTTCGGGCAGCGGCGGGTGGCTGGCGCAGGCGCTGAGCAACAGCAGGCAGCCGATCAACAGGCAGCGGATCATCCTGTGGCCCCTTCGAGCGGCTTGCGCGCCACCACGTTGACCAGGGTTTCCTCGCGCTCGCCAAACGGCTTGGGCCGACGCAGGCCCCAGCGTTCCAGCAGGCCGAAGTCCTTGGCGCGGCTCCACCACAGGTACGGGTAGGAGACGTTGCGGTCTTCGAACTGGAACCCTTGGTCGCGGATCATCGCCAGGTACTGCGCGGCGCTTTTCTGCACGTGCATCGGATGACGGAACAGCCAGCGGATTACCCAGGTGTCGATGTAGGCCTCGGTGGATTCGGCGAACATCAAATAACCGCCGGGCTTGAGCACGCGATAGAACTCGGCGAGAGCTTTTTCCTGTTCCACCAAATGGTGAAAGGTCTGGTGGCAGAACAGCAAGTCAACGCTCGCATCGGGCACCGCCAAGGTCGCGCAATCGCTGCCGATCAGCTCCACGGCCATGCCCTGGCGAGCCGCTTCCTCGGCGCTCAGGTCCAGGCTGTGGGGATCGGCGTCCACGCCAATCAGGCGTTGCGGCGCGAATGCCTGGCGCAGGTACTGGAATGACTTGCCCTGGCCGCAACCGGCGTCCAGCAACACTGGGTTGGATGGCGGCGCAGCGCTGAACAGGCCGCGCAGGTCGTTGATCGCCACGCGCAGCACATGGTGTTGCCAGGTGTGGCTGCGCAGGAACCAGAAACCGAAGCGGGTTTCCTCGACGTAGCTGTCGCTCAGGTAGCTCATGTTTGCTGACTCGGCGCCGGACTCGCGCAGATTTCCGAGAGCATGCGCAGGCGCCGCTTGGGTTCGCTGACAAATGGGTTGCGTTGATCCCAGGCGTAGCCGGCGAGGATCGAACTGATCATGCGGCGGATGTCGTCGGAGCCTTCGGTGTAGAAAATCACATCCTGGAAGGTCCCCGCGTACCAGCCTTCGACGTAACAGCGGAAGGTGTCGACGCCGCGTTTCAATGGCTCGGCGAATTCGCTCTGCCAATCCACCGGCTCGCCTTGCAACTGCCGATGCAGCACGTCGGCGGCCATGCTCGCCGAACGCATGGCGATGGTCACGCCGGATGAGAACACCGGGTCGAGGAATTCCGCAGCGTTGCCCAGCAGGGCGAAGCCAGGGCCGTGCAGGGTCTTGACGTTGGCCGAGTAGCCACCGATGGTCCGCGCCGGGGTGTCCCACACGGCATTTTCCAGTACACCGGCCAGGCTTGGGGTTTCGTCAATGAAGCCGCGCAGGCAGGCGTCGAGGTCATCGGTGCGACCCTCGAAATGTTCCTCTGCCGCCACTACGCCTACGGAGCAACGCCCGCCGCTGAAGGGGATGGTCCAGAACCATACGTCGCGCTTCGTCGGATGGGTGGTGATGAGGATCTTCTCGCGATCGAAGGTCGGGCTGTCGATGCGATCCTCGACGTGGGTGAACACCGCTTGGCGCACCGGGAAATTCGACGGTGCCTCAAGGTCCAGCAGGCGCGGCAAGACCCGGCCGTAGCCGCTGGCGTCGAGGACGAAGTCGGCCTCGACCCGATACTCGCTGCCGTCTTCGCGTTGCACGCCCAGTTGCGGCTTGGCGAGGGAGAAATCAACGTTGGCGATGGCCTGGCCGTAGCGGATCTCCACACCTTGCATGGCCGCCTGGTCGGCGAGCAACTTGTCGAAGTCGGCGCGCTGGACCTGGAACGTGGTGGGCTTGCCTTCGCTGAAAGTGTCGCCGAAATCGAAAGCGCTGTAGCGCTCGCCCCAGGAGAACGCGGCACCGTTCTTGCGCTGGAACCCGGCGGCGTTGACCGCGTCGAGCATGCCGGCTTCTTCGACGAAGTCCAGGCAATGGGACAACAGGCTTTCGCCGATGGAGAACCGCGGGAAATGCTGGCGCTCGATGACCAGCACATCGTGGCCCTTGCGCTTGAGCAGCGCGGCGGCGATGGCGCCGGAAGGCCCCGCTCCGATGACGACAACCTGTCGACGTTCCATTTCAACTGTTGACACGGGGGCTCCTGGCCGGGACGGCAATCGAGGGTATACGGTGAAAACCGGCCACGGCCGGCAGTAATGTGGCGATCAACCCCATCAGCATCAGCGCAAAATACAGTGCCGGGCTGATGAGGGTTTGTTGCAGCAGCAGGTTGAGGAAGACGATTTCACTCAAGCCGCGAATATTCAGCAAGACACTTTCCCGCCAGCGACTGGCGCCGGCGAACGAAGCGCCGGCCCAACCCAGCCCCAGCCAGTTGCCCAGCAGTTTGCTGGCAATCGGCAACAGCAGCAACGCCACGAGCTGGACCCAGCCGAGGCTGTCCATGACGCTGTGCACATTGATCTGCACGATACCGAACGTCAGGATCAACGGGATCGCCAGATAGGTCTGCAACCTGTTCATCCACTCGGTGCCGAGGGGCAATACCAGTGGCACCTTGAGCGCGGCCATGCACAGCAGGTAGCCGATGCCGGTGATGAGTGCATTCAGTCGGTAGTGTTCGGCCACCACCAGCAGCGCAAAGAACATGCCGCTGTGCAGCAACGGTTGGCGCAGGCCCAGCAGTCGCAGCAGCAATGGAATGCAGGCACCGACCAACGGCAGCAACAGGCTGCCCAGGTGCAGGCTGCCCTGGGCCAGGGCGAACAGGCTCCAGCAGATCAGGTCGATCAGGATTGCGGTCTGTACCAGTCGGCGGGTGGCGGCGGGCGGGTAGGCGATGTGGCGCAGATACAGGTAGAGCACCGGGATCGCCGTGATCGAAAACAACAGCCCCACCGCCAGCGAGCTGATCCATGGCTGGGGCGGTAGCAGCCAGGTTGCGGTGGCCAAGCCGCAGGCGAACGGTACGCCAAAGCTCGGCAGGGCGATCTTCACGCTTTGGCGGTCCAGGCGCAGGTCGATCACATCGCTGAGGATGTGCCCCAACAATAAGGCGAAGGCGAGGCTGTAGAGATTCTTCAACCATACGGGCGAGACCAGTTGCGCGCCGTTGAGGTGCCAACCCGGTTCGATCCAGAAATACATCAGCAACGGCAGGCCGAACGTTGCCAGTAGCAATTGGCTCACGATCGGGATCAGTCCGAAGCGGCGCCCAGCCAGCGTCGCCACGGCAAACAGCGCCAGGGCCATGAGCCAGAACAGCAGCGTCATCATTGGACCGGCTCCGCAGCACGGTCCGCATGGGCTTGCCGACCGGCCCATGGTGCGAGCAGGAAGCTGAACGTCAATCCGAGGCTGACCGCCAGGCCGAAATTGCTCACCGCCGGCGTGCTCGACAGCGCCAGCAGGCCGAACGACAGCCAGGTGGTGATCGCCGCCAGCAGCGTGCCCAGCAGACTCACAGCGGCTCCGCCAATCTGTTCACGCATCAGGATGGCGTAATCAACGCCGATGGCGGTCACCAGCAACAGGCCGAACAGGCTGAACAGTGTCAGCGGCTGACCCAGCCAGCCCAGGCTCGCCAGGCTGCACAGCGCGGCCAGCAGCGGCAGGGCGACGATGCGCAAGGCACCGCCGACGCCGAATGGCCAGATCAGCACCAGGACGATCAACACGCAGGAGGCCAGCTTCAGCTCGGCGGCGCTGACCTGCGTGGCGGCAAACACCCGGTTCAGGTCACCCAGGCGATCCACTAATTGAACCCCGGGCAGGTCCACCGCCTGGACCCTCAGCAACGCGGCATCGTTCAAGCCTTGCAGACTGACCACCGCCGCCACGCCTTGTGCCGTCTGGCCGAGCCAGAGCGGGCGATAGGGTTCGGCCAGCGGGCCGGTCAGCGCGGCGTCGATGTCAGTCACTGGCAGTGTCTGCAATTGCTTCAGTTCGGCTTGCAACGCGGCGACCGGCACGCCCACGTCCAGCAGCGGTTGCCAGAACGCCGGCAGCCGGCCCAGGGCTTCGCGAACCTTCTGTTGCTCGGCGGGCGGGCTGACCAATTGATTGAGGGACAGGTAGCCCTGGAGTTTTTCCAGGCCGATCAACTGGTCGAGCCGCTCATTGAGGGCGGTCTGGCGTTCGAGCAGTTGCCCTTGGTCGGCGGCACGGATCAGGAAGAACTGACTGGTGGGTTGGAAACCGGTGATCCGTGCGATGTCGCGGGCTTCGTCGGTCAGGTGCTGGGGCGTGCCGATCCACTGGCGGATATCGTTTTTCGTGGTCAGATGCCAAAGGCCGCCCGCACAGAAGGTCAGCAACAGGGCCAGCAAAATTGGCGTGCGCACGCGGGCCAATAGCGCTTGGCGGCACTTGAGCAGGTTTTCGCAGAACTGCAGCGGCCACTGGGCGGGACGCAGGTCGGCCTTCTTCAGCAACGCCGGCAGCAGGCAGACCGCACTCAGGTAGGCGCCCACCAACCCAGCGGCGGAAAAGATCGCGATCTGGGTCAGGGCCGGAAACGGCGTCCAGGCCAACGCCAGGTAACCGATGCACGTGGTCGCCAGGCTCAGGCTCAGCCCCGGCAGGGTGATGCGCAGGGCCGGCCAGCTGCGCCAAGGCTTGAGGCTCCAACTCTTGGACAGATAGTGCAGCGGGTAATCCACTGCTACGCCGATCAGGCTCGATCCCAGGATCAGGGTCATGATGTGCATGCGTCCGAACAGCGCCACGCACGCCACCGCGCCGAACAACATGCCCACCAGCACCGGCACGAACGCCAGCCAGACGACCAGGCGCCGGAACGCCAGCAACAGCAGCAGCAAAATGCCGACGGTCGCGCCGCCGCCGACCCAGGTGATCTCCCGCGATGCCTGTTGTTGCCCGCTGGCCGCGTACAGCAGGCCGCTGGCGGCCAGCAATTGTCCTTGGGCCTGGCTCGCCTGGTCGCGGCTGCGTTGCACCCATTCGGCCACCTGCAACGGCAGATTCATGTCGAACGCATTGCCCTGGGTACGCGCCCGCAGCATGACCCAGTGCTTGCCGTCGGCTTCGGCGACCAGCGCACCGCTGCCCACGTCCAATTGTATGGCGCCGCGTTGTGGCTGGCTGTTCTGGATACGCCCGGTCAGGCCGAGCCAGTCGTCCTGGCTTGGCACCAGGCTGAAGCCGCTGAACGGGTCGAACAGGGCCTGTACCCGTTGCTGGATAAAGGCCTGTGGCTGTTCGATCAACTGTTGCCGGTCCGTTGCCGACAGCATGGCCAGTCGGCCATCGAGCAATTGCTTGCGCAGCGCTGGCAGGTCGGCCTGGAGCGTCCACTGGACTTTGTCGAACAGGCCGCTGGCCTGCCATTGCTCGCCGAGGGTTTGCGCCAGGGCGATGGCTTGCTGGCGATCGGCGTGGCCGACCAGGACCAGCACTTCGCGGTTCAGCGGTTCTTGCATGCGTTGTTCAGCGATGAGTTCCAGTGCATCCGGCGATGTGCCCGGCGCCAGTTCCATCAGGTTCGCTGACAGCGGCGCTCCGTTGCGCCATTGCCAACCGGCGAGCGCCAGCACCGCCAGCAGCAGGATCAGGAACAGCCGCGGCAGCCTCTGTTCACTCGGCAAAGTCATGTTGCTCCGCTTCGCTCAAGGGCTGCGCGCTGGTGGTGTCCTGCATTCGCAGCACGGTGCTGTCGCCCTGGGTTTCCAGCAGTTCGATGCGCTGGACCAATTCGTCGCCGTTGATGTTGATCTGGTTGAAAACCTGCTTGAGCAGCACCGAGCGCGGGGTCAGGGTGAGCGTCCACTGTTGCGGCTCGCCCGACAGGTTCAGTTCGAAGTCCCGCTGCAAGCCACTGCTGTCGCCCTGCAATACCGCCAGGAACAACCGGTTCTGCTCGGCGCCGGCACTCTTGTTCGGCAGCATCTGCCAGGCATTGCCGTCCCGTCGCGCGATGCCCTGGGCGGTGATGCGGTAATCCTGTTGCAACGGCGTCTGCAGCAACCACAGCAGGCCGTGGTTTTTCGCCAGCACGAAGCGGCCCTTGCTGGTGAGGGGCTGGGGCAGGGCGCGCAGATGTTTTTCCTGGATGAACTGGCCATGGATCACGTCCGGACGGGCCAGCTGGTCACTCAATTGCTGCAGATCGAACGCCTGGGCCAGCGGCGACAGGCTGCACAGCAGCAGCCAAGTGAACAGGCGCTTCATGACAGTTTCCTCTCGACGGCTTCGACAAACACCCGTGGCGAGGCCAGCAGCATCTCGCGAGTGGCCATGTCCACCGCCACTTGCACGGAGCTGGCACGGGTGAAGCGTTCGCCGGTTACGGCGTCACTGATCAGGTAGTTGATCTTCAGCCGGTTTTCCCACTCCACCAGACTGGCGCGCACGGTCAGGGTCTGGCCGAACACGGCACCGCGTACGTAGCGCAACTGCAAGTCGATCACCGGCCACGCATGCCCGGATTCAAGCATGTCGTTGTAGTTGTGGCCGATCAGGTCGAGCAGGGCGCAGCGCGCCACTTCGAGGTATTTGACGTAGTGGCCATGCCAGACCACGTTCATCGAATCGACGTCGAAAAACGGCACCACGATTTGGGTGTCGACGTGCAGAACGCCTTGGCTACGCATGCAGCCCCCAGTGTTGTTCGGCGATGCGTTGCAGGCACAGGCGCAGTTCGCCTTCCAGGGCGCGGTCTTCGATGACCGGCGGGAAGTCCTCGGCCAGTTGTTGGTGCATGGCGGCGAGGGCCGGCGGCAGCGGTCGCGCGTCTTCGGCGCGGCTGCGCAGCCACACGCCCTGGTTGGCGGCCAGCAAGGTGGCGGCGGCGACTTGCTCGGTCAGTTCCAGCACGCGGATCGCATCCCGGGCGGCGATGGTGCCCATGCTCACCTTGTCCTGGTTGTGGCACTCGGTGGAGCGCGAGAACACGCTGGCCGGCATGGTGTTTTTCAGGGCTTCGGCGGTCCAGGCGCTGGTGCCGATCTGCACGGCCTTGAAGCCGTGGTTGAGCATCGCCCGCTCGGCACTGGCGCCGGACAGGTTGCTCGGCAGGCCATGGTTGTAGCGCTCGTCCACCAGCAGGGCGAGCTGACGGTCCAGCAGATCGGCGACGTTGGCCACCAGGTTCTTCAGGCTGTCCATGGCGAAGGCGATATGCCCGCCGTAGAAGTGTCCGCCATGGAGCACGCGCTCGGCTTCGGCGTCGATGATCGGGTTGTCGTTGGCGCTGTTGAGTTCGGTTTCGATGAACCCGCGCAGCCAGCCCAGGCTGTCGGCCAACACGCCGAGCACATGGGGGGCGCAGCGCAGGGAATAGCGATCCTGCAGGCGATGCAATGGCGCGGTCGGCGCGTCGATCGCCAGGTCCTTGCGCAGCCACGCGGCGACTTGCATCTGCCCCGGGTGTGGCTTGGCGGCGAACAGGCGCTCGTCGAAGTGCTCCGGGTTGCCTTGCAGGGCGACAACGTTCAGCGCGGTGATGCGGGTCGCCAGTTGCAGCAGGTAGTTGGCGCGGGCGAAGGCCAGGCAGGCGAGGCCGGTCATCACGGCGGTGCCGTTCATCAGCGCCAGGGCCTCCTTGGGCCGCAGCACCAGCGGGGTCCAGCCCAGTTCGCGATGGACGTCGGCAGCCGACCGACGTTCGCTACGGAACATGACGTCCCGTTCACCGGACAACGTGGCGGCGACGTAGGACAGCGGCGTCAAGTCGCCGCTGGCGCCCACCGAGCCTTCTTCCGGGATCAGCGGCAGGATGTCATGTTCGAGAAACGCCTGGAGCCGTTCCAGCAACTCCACCCGCACCCCCGACACGCCGTGGCACAGCGACTGCAGGCGCGCCGCCAGCACCGCACGGGTCGCCTGGGCGTCGAGCAGTTTGCCGAGGCCGCAGCCATGGAAGGTGTAGAGGTGACGTGGCAGGGCTTCGACGTGGTGCAACGGCACGGCCACCACGCAGGAATCACCGTAGCCGGTGGTCACGCCGTAGATGACGCCTTCCTTGTCCAGCAGGGAATCGAGGAATTGCGCACCCTTGGCGATGCGCTGGCGGAACGCCGGGTCATCCTGCAACTGCGTCGGTGCCTGGTGGTTGGCCAGGGCCAATACATCTTCAATGCGCAGGGGGCGTTCGCCGAAGGTTACCGGCTCAAGAGTGGGCATCGTCATCGGTCTTCCAGAAAGGGTAAAAGTTGAACCACTGTTGCGGGCCCTGGAGGCAGTACTGCGCCAGGCGCTCGGCATAGCGAGCGGCCCAGTGGGCGATCACTTGTTCGCGGTCGTTGCGCTTCCATGCCACCGCATCGGCGAAGGGTTCGAGGGTGACGCGATAACGTCCCTCGTGCTTGAGGCACATCAGCAGATTGACCGGGCATTTCAGCAGCCCGGCCAGCAGCCAGGGGCCTTGCGGGAATGCGGCCGGGTAGCCCATGAAGTCCACGGTCACGCTGCGCCCGCCATGCAGCGGCACGCGGTCGCCCGCGATCGCCAGCCACTCGCCGCGCTCCAGGCGCTCGCTCAGTTGCAGCATGATCACCGGATCCAGCTCGCTGACCTGGATCAGTCGCAGGTGCGTGGCGCCGGCCTCGCCCAACAGACGGTTGAACTGCTCGGCGTGCTTGGTGTGCACCAGCACGTTCATGGTGACCTTTTCGCCCAGTTCGGCCAGGGCCCGGCACATTTCCAGGTTGCCCAGGTGCGCGCCCACCAGCATCTGCCCGCGTGTGTCGCGCAGGTGATTGCGCAGCAAGGCCGTGTCGACGATTTCGATCTGCTCGATGCTCAGCTTGCCATTCCAGACGTCGAGCTTGTCCAGCAGGGAATCGGCAAAAGCCATGAACTGGCCGAAGACGCGCCGGTGGGACGGGCGCAATTCGGGGCGGCCGCTCCAGTCGGCGAGGCGCTGCTGGTATTGCCAGGCTGCCTGGCGGGCGCTGCGACCGAACACGAAGAAGTACAAGACGATGCCGTACAGGACCGGGGTCAGCAGCCGGCGGCCCAACACCTTGGCGGCAACCGCCGTGAGTTTCATCAGCCAGAAACTGCCGCGTTCCTGGCGGTCCGCCCAGTGCTGTTTGTCTGTGCTCATCGGCGCCACCGTTGCCAGAGAATCATCGGCAAGCGCACCAGCATGCCGAAGAACAACCGGGTGTGCATCCGGGAAATCAGCACGTTGTCGTGGAACAGGCGAAAGTGCGAAACGCCGTCCAACGGGTAATGCACGCGGGTATGCAGCCAGCGCATCGGCTGGTTGCGCCAGGCCAGGCGCACGAGGATGTCGGAATCGAAATCCATGCGCTTGCCGATGTTTGCCGAGTCGATCAGTGCCAGGGTGGGTGCCAGCGGATAGACCCGGAAGCCACACATCGAGTCGCGGATCTGCAGCGACAGGCTGTTGATCCAGACCATGACGTGAGTCAGGTAGCGCGCGTACAGGCGGCCTTTCGGCACGCTGGCGTCGTACAGGGGGTAGCCGCAGATCAGCGCGTCGGGGTGGGCACGGGATTGCTCGATGAAGCTGCGCACGTCGCCAAGGTCGTGCTGCCCGTCGGCGTCGACCTGCAAGGCGTGGCTGAAACCCAGGCGCGAGGCTTCGCGCAGGCCGGTCATTACGGCGCCGCCCTTGCCCTGGTTGATGGCCAGCCGGACCAGGTGAACCCGCTCGTTTTCCGCCAACTGTTCAAGCACCGCCGCGCAGGCCGGGCTGCTGGCGTCGTCCACCAGCACGCAAGGCAAGCCGTTGCCGAGCAACGTCTGGACCACCGTCGCAACGGCGGTTTCGTGGTTGTAGACCGGGATGACGGCGCAGGGGTTATGCATGGGCTCTACCCCTGTGGCGAAGGTATTCTCTGTGG
>NZ_JAOSHO010001070.1 GCF_025917275.1 Pseudomonas agronomica
TGGCCTGGGTCGCATTGATCTCCATGATCGCGTCGCTGCTCAACTGGGGCTTGTCACTGGTATTCGGCGGCTTGCTGGTTCGGGCCCTTGCCCGTCGCGCTGATTTGAAAATGGATTATCGCGCCGCCGGCGCTGCCGCCTATCTGGGCCTGGGAGCGGTGTGGGCGTTGGGGTTGTCTTCCTCGGCCGCTCAACTACAGGCCAACCCGGCCAGCCTGCCACCGTCGATCCTGTCGATTACCGGCGTCATTCCGTTTACCCAGACGATCTTTCTCTGGCAATCCGGCGTGATGCTGCTGGCCTTGATTGTGATCTCTGTGATCATCGCCTACGCCACCGCTCCTGGCCCCAATAGTGCCCGTGATGCCGCCGCTTGCGGGATCGACCCCAGTTTCAGCATGC
>NZ_JAOSHO010001071.1 GCF_025917275.1 Pseudomonas agronomica
CGGGAGCAAGCTCCCTCGCCACAAAAAGCGCGCTCATTGTTCCCTACCCGCGCACCAATTTGTTACCGAACGCCCCAGCGTGGCGCAATACCACGCTTTTATGACCTTCCGATTTTTCCCAAAAAATCTCCTTCAAAAAATTCATTCAGCTCGGCAGCCTTTCTACAACGGGGCTTTCCGGCAATTCTCCAATCTTTCTTGAACATCCCTTCAACAAGTTGGCCGCTTGATTGCATATGCTTGTACATACAAGTAAAGACGTATGCGTATGAGTCGCCTGCATTCAACGCAACGTCCGCTAAATCGCTGCCCACTGCCCGGGCTGGTCTGGATTGATCGCTGAGGAGTTTTTGCTGTGACCGACGCTACCCGCAAACCTGAAAAATACCGTGACGTT
>NZ_JAOSHO010001072.1 GCF_025917275.1 Pseudomonas agronomica
CCCGCAAAGCGTATGGAATGAACAGAATCGGAGACGTTGCCCCATGACCTGCGAAGCCAGAATCAACAGCGTGAAGCCTGTCCCGGGCCAACGTGCATTGCAGGTGGAGTTTGCCAACGGCAAGCGCTATGACGTTGACCTACAGGCACACATCCGACAGTTCCCGGTGCTGAACCCCTTGGACGATCCGTCATTGTTCGGCACCGCCCAAGTGGGCGAGTGGGGCTTTGGTGTGCGCTGGGGGGATGGCCTGGAACTGGCCGCCGTCACCTTGCATCGATTGGCGCTGGAGCAAGCCGGTGAGGTTGCCAACCCAGTCATTTGAGCGCTGGATGTCGAGCTACAAATCCCCGCTGACGACCGTGGCCCAGACCGGCCACAGAGTGATTGGGGCT
>NZ_JAOSHO010001073.1 GCF_025917275.1 Pseudomonas agronomica
TGGCGGATCATCGTCGGAGCGATTTTCAACCACGATGCAGCGCCTGTCGGCGGTATTTGCAGCACGGCGGCATTGGACTCGCTGACCACATAGCGATTACCGGCGCTGTCGCAACTGATGCCTTCGAAATCCAGCTCGCCCCCGCGCAGGAACGACGCCGCCCAGGTGCGAGACCTCAGGCCCCACGGCAAATCGTTATCCGGCACGGTCGGCACCTGGATGTCGACTGTTTCAGCCTGCCAGACCGGTACATCGCTGGGTTTGAGGCGATAGATCCGGTCGTCGTCGCGGTCGGACACGGTCCACATCTCGTTGCCGCACAACGCCAAGCCGGACAGATTGCCGCCGCGCATGCCGTCGACGGCATGCTCGGACAACAGTTTCAGCTCC
>NZ_JAOSHO010001074.1 GCF_025917275.1 Pseudomonas agronomica
CGATCCTCACGGCCTTGGCGCGTTGCGGGCAGAATTGGGCGGGAGCGGCGCGGTTGTTGGAGATTGATCCGAGCAATTTGCATAAGTTGGCGCGGCGGTTGGGGCTCAAGTAGGGACGGAACACCGAGGCGGCTGCATCGCGAGCAAGCTCGCTCCCACAGTTGAACTGCGGTGGACACAAGCCCCCTGTGGGAGCGAGCTTGCTCGCGATGGCGCCCTGAAACCCACCACAGGCCCGGGCATTGACAACGATCAAGGCCACCCATCCCAGCCGACTCCACACTGCCACAAACCCAAGTGGAGATCACCGTCATGCCCCTTTCCCTGGCCAACATGCGCCGCCAATACACCCGCGACGGGCTGGACGAAGCCCAGTCGCCCGACGATCC
>NZ_JAOSHO010001075.1 GCF_025917275.1 Pseudomonas agronomica
AAAAAAGGCCCGTACTGGACGGGCCTCGATGATTCAAGCAAGCGATCAGCCCGCGATGGAACGATCCACAGACAGCTTGCCTGCGCCTTCGATCAGCACCGCGACACTGCCCGCCAGCAAGGCCAAGGCAAACTCGTAACCGTTGTTGGCCATGAACAGACCATTACCGATGTGCACGGAGAAAATCGCAACCAGCGACAAGATTGCCAGCCCCAATGCCGCCGGGCGCACCAACAGACCGATGATCAAAGCCAGCCCGGCAAAGAACTCAGTGCCGCCAGCCAAGGTTGCCATCAGGTAACCCGGAGCCAGGCCAATGCTTTCCATCCATTGCGCCGTGCCCGCCAAACCGTAACCGCCAAACAGACCGAACAGCTTTTGCGAGCC
>NZ_JAOSHO010001076.1 GCF_025917275.1 Pseudomonas agronomica
ACGAAGTCGCGCACTATTTAAATCGTCACGCCATTTATATATCAGGCAATGAAGCCGATAAAGTCAAAGATGATAAATCGCTAGAGATCTGGGCGGATTTTTTCGGCGCCAAACTTATTATGACACTGGTTTTGCTTGGCAGCCGGATCAGGCCAGCTGTCAAGAAGATTGGTTATACAGGATTGGATAGTCTATTGGAGTCTTTGAACCAGGCGCTACTAAAATTCTATTCAACCAGATATACAGATTCCGATGAAAGCCCGATCTATGAGAAAAAAGATAGCAGAGTCGGGCTCTGTGTTGCCGGCATCAATTCGGTTCTCGATCGAGCGGGCGGCATAAATTACCAGCGATCTTACAACGTCTTCATGAAGCTTCATCGC
>NZ_JAOSHO010001077.1 GCF_025917275.1 Pseudomonas agronomica
AAAACGCACCAAAGCCCGCATCCACTTTCCCTTACGGCGACTACGCACCCGAAAAGCTGCAAGAAGCCGCTGATCGGGCGCTGGATCATTACCTCAAGCCTGACGACAGCAAATCAGAAACCAAGCCTTCGGTACAGTTGTTCACTGTGGCTGACGGTATCGACACCGAAGTGTTGCTGGCCAACCTCAGCGAAACCCTGGCTTCGGCCAATGCGATGCTCAATGACCTTGCCTTCGATCAGGACGGCTCGCGACGGCATGTAGCATTGGGAGTGGCCCAGATGATTGAGTTGGGGATGTTGTTGGCGAACAAGTGCCTGGACCGGGTAGAGCTTCGGACTTGATGTAATAAGTGCCGGCCTCTTCGCGAGCAAGCTCGCTCC
>NZ_JAOSHO010001078.1 GCF_025917275.1 Pseudomonas agronomica
ATTGAAATGGCTCCGTGACCAGGACTCGAACCTGGGACCCAATGATTAACAGTCATTTGCTCTACCGACTGAGCTATCACGGAACTGATATTTCAAGTTACTGCATGAAGCTAGCTTCAACCTCTTCTACCCGTCTGCATCGCTGCGTTCGTGTGTCTGAGGCGCGCTATTCTACAATTTTCAAAACCTCTGTCAACCCCTTAAATTGCTTTCAAGACAATGATTTGCAACTTATTTTGGGTTCCCTCTCGCTGAGAAGTGACCCCGGGGGTGACGTACTGCGGGGCGCACTTTACAAGCCTTTTCCTTTGAGTTCAACGGCCTGATGAAAAAATGCCGTTAAGTGAGCACACCTCGTAGGAGCTGCCGAAGGCTGCGAT
>NZ_JAOSHO010001079.1 GCF_025917275.1 Pseudomonas agronomica
GAGCGAGCTTGCTCGCGATGGCGTCGGCTTAGCTTGCCTCGATGTCGGGCCTATCCCTTGGCTGCAGGCGCCGCCATCCCCTTCGTTTCCAGATGATCCAGCGCTCGTTCAACCAACAACTGAACCCCATCGGCCATGCGACTGATTGCCAGGGCGACGCAACGGCGTGATTCGTCGATGTCGTCGGCCAGGTCGGCGGCGATGGTGCTGATGGAGAGCAGGTCTTCGGAGGCGTTGGCGAGCAGGGTTTCGGTGTCGATGTGGGGAGAGACGATGAAGAGTTGATCTTTGTCAGGTTCCGGCGGCGAGGCGGGATGGGGCTTGAGGTAGTAATCGAGGGCGCGGTTGGTGGCGTCTTCGAGGCGTTTTTCTTCGAGTTT
>NZ_JAOSHO010000108.1 GCF_025917275.1 Pseudomonas agronomica
GCTGCGCGGCTGCCAGCGTTGTGCCAATGCCATTGGTGCCCACCACCGATTCCTCCCACTGCGCACCCACGACCAGCCCTGATTGCGTATAGATGTCGGGCTGGTCGGGCAGTCGCGAATCCAGGGTGATGCCGCGCTCGTCGCTCAGCAGCACGGCAAAGCCGGCGGGCACCACGCGCCGGGCCAGACCGCTGACGCCCTGGCTGGCGATGGAAAGATACTGCTGGTGTTGTTCCTGATGGCGACGAATGTCCTCGGCGCTGAGGATGTTCTTGCGGCTCGCCGCACCGGGATCGAGCCGGTGCTCCACGACGCTGCGGTACCAGGACTGTGCGATGACGCCATCTGGCTTCAGGCCGCGTCCGGAAAAATGGTCGTTGACGAAGGCCGCCAGTTCGCTGGGGATCGGCTGCGCGCTGTGCAGGGTCATGAAAGGCTCCCATCGGGCGTGACGCCCGCGCTGGGCTTTCACGGCAATCTTGTTATTGGGGGATGGTCTGCGTTGCAGATATCTACCATAGACGCTGGCGCGCAAGTTTTCACCGTTGGATTGCAGGTCCGGATCCCGCTTCGTCACCTCCTCAAAAATACTTTCAACGCCCGAACGATGTCGCAGGTCGATTGATCCGCGATGCGCCCCGGCACCTGGTCAAACATGTGTGGCGCCCCAGGATAGACGTGAAGCTCCAGGGCAACCCCTGCGCGAGACAGCCTCATGGCGAAATCGATGTCTTCCTCGAGAAACAGGTCTTGCGCGCCGACCGCGATGAACGTCGGCGGCAGGTTGCAAAGGTCTGGTTGCAAGGCCGGTGAAAACAGGCCGACACGATCGTCGTCCAGGGCGTAGCCACCGCGTAGGCACTGCCAGCAGAACTGATTGGGTTCCGGCAGCCAACTGAACGTGGCTGTTTCCCGGCTCGGGTAGGGGGATTGGGCTGAGCCGGTGCGGTGGTCGAGCATGGGGTAGATGAGCACCTGGCCGGCGAGCGGAAACCGAGCTTTGTCGCGGGCCATGATGGTCAATGCGGCGGCAAGCGCGCCGCCGGCGCTATGCCCCATGACCGCAATGCGCCAGAGATCCAGGTGCAGGTCCTGACTGTTTTCGAACAGCCAGGCGAGGGCGCTGTAACAGTCGTCGAGGGACGCCGGAAAGGGATGTTCGGGCGCCAGTCGATAATCCACCGCGATGATGGACGCACCCAACTCGTCGGCCAGGTCCGCCAGGAAGTCATCGGCCATTTCGGGTTTTCCGAGTACGAAGCCACCGCCATGGATGGACAGGATCGTCGGAAGGTTTGCATCAGACGCCAGGCATTTCGGTCGGTAGAGGCACAGGCGCAGGCGTTCGGCATCGGCGCCTGGAATCCAGCGCACTTCGCATCGCGCGCGGTGCTCGGGTTTGAACGTCGAATGAACTCGGGCGCGGATGGCCGGCAGCGTGCTCAGTGACCATTGTTCCGCACCCGAGGCCACAAGACCGCTGAACGCGGGATCGAGCCATTCATCAGGCATCAGGTTTCGCTCCCTTTTGCTTGGGGCTGCCGGGTACCTATCGCCGGTACCCGGCGCTTGCTGTTAAAGCCAGGCTTTGATTTGCGCGCAAACGGCCTGGGTGGAAATGCCGTAGCGATCATGCAGCGTCGGCAGCGCGCCCGCGTCGAGGAAGGCGTCTGGCAACGCGATTTGCCTGAATGTCGGGGTCACGCCATTGCGCAGCAGGACACCGGCAACCGCTTCGCCCAGCCCGCCGATGATGGAGCTGTTTTCCGCGGTCACCACCAGTCGCCCTGGCTTTCTGGCCTCGGCGAGGAGGGTGTGTTCATCCAGCGGCTTGATGGTCGGCATGTGCAGGACCGCAACATCGATGCCGTCGGCCTGCAGTTGCTTGGCGGCTTCCAAGGCACGCATCGTCATCAACCCGGTGGAAATGATCAGCACATCGTTGCCGGTGCGCAGGGTCTTGGCCTTGCCGATCTCGAACGTGTAGCCGTATTCGTCCAGCACCAAGGGCACGTTACCGCGCAGCAAACGCATGTAGACCGGGCCTTGGTGGGCGGCGATGGCCGGTACAGCCTGCTCGATTTCCAGCGCGTCACAAGGATCGACGATCATCAGGTTGGGCATGGCGCGGAAGATCGCCAGGTCGTCCGTGGCCTGGTGGCTCGGACCGTAACCGGTGGTGAGGCCTGGCAAGCCACAGACGATCTTGACGTTGAGGTTCTCCTCGGCGATCGCCATGCAAATGAAGTCGTAGGCCCGACGGGAAGCGAACACCGCGTAGGTCGTGGCAAACGGCACGAAACCTTCCCGGGCCATGCCCGCCGCGGCGCTCATCAGCAACTGCTCGGCCATGCCCATCTGGTAGAAACGATCCGGATGGGCTTTGGCGAAGATGTGCAAGTCGGTGTATTTGGACAGGTCGGCGGACAGACCGACGATGTCCGGGCGCTGGTCCGCCAGTGCGGCCAGCGCATGGCCGAATGGTGCTGGTTTCGTCGCCTGTCCTTCGGCGGCAATCGAGGCGATCATCGCCGAGGTGGTCAGGCGTTTCTTGCCCGGCTGGCCCATCGCATCAGGTGTGTTGGCGGCGTTGCTCATGAGTGTTTTCCTTCTTCAAGGTTGTTCAGCGCCAGGTCCCACTCGTGTTCTTCGACGCGGATGAAATGGGTCTTCTCGCGGTTTTCCAGAAACGGCACACCCTTGCCCATGCGTGTGTCGCAGATGATCACCCGAGGCTGGCTGGAAGGGTGATTGCGCGCCGCATCGAATGCTGTCACCAGGGCATCCAGGTCGTTGCCGTCGACGCGTTGGGTGAACCAGCCAAAGGCTTGCCAGCGGTCAACGATCGGCTCGAACGAAAGGATTTCGCTGGAGTAGCCATCGGCCTGCTGGTTGTTGACGTCGACGATGGCAATCAGGTTGTCGAGCTTCCAGTGCGACGCCGACATCACGGCTTCCCAGGTCGAACCTTCGTTCAATTCACCGTCCGACAGCAGGTTGTAGATGAAGGCGGGCGAGCCTTTGCGCTTCAGGCCCAGGCAGGCACCTACGGCGATGCCCAAGCCTTGGCCGAGGGAGCCTCCGGTGATTTCCATGCCCGGCGTGTACGTCGCCATGCCCGACATGGGCAGCCGGCTGTCGTCCGCGCCATAGGTTTCCAGCTCATCGAGGTGAACGATCCGGGCCTCGATCAAGGCCGCGTACAACGCGATCGCGTAATGGCCGATGGAGAGATAGAAGCGATCACGTTGCTCCCACTCAGGGTCTTCGGGCCGATGGTTCATGGCGTGGAAGTACGCGACCGCCAGCAGGTCGGCGGCGCCCAGGGCTTGGCCGACGTAGCCTTGTCCCTGGACCTGACCCATGCGCAGCGCATGACGACGGATATTGTGGGCGCGGTCGGCCAGGGACGTGGATGAAGCAGATGAAAGCGAGCGAGTCATGGTGGAACTCCGGTGACTTAACGATTGACCAGGGCGGCGGGAATGCGCAGCACCAGCAAGGCGCCGCCCAGCAGTACGCCGGTGATCAGGTACATGCCGATGGCGCTGGAACCGGTCTGCGTGGTGATCCAGCCAATCAGGTAGGGCGAGCAGAAGCCGGCAAGGTTGGCGAAGCTGTTGACCGCCGCGATGCCCGCGGCGGCGGATACCCCGCCGAGCAAGGTCGTGGGCAGCATCCAGAACATCGAGGACGCAGAGAGGATGCCGGACGCAGCCAGGCACAGGCTCAGGATGGACAGCAGGATGTTGCCCCCCAGCAGCGCGGCGAGCGTCAGCCCGATGGCACCGGCGATCATCGGTGCGATCAGGTGCCAGCGCCGCTCGCGATGCTTGTCGCCGCTGCGGCCGATCAACAACATGGCTGCGATGGCGCAAAGGTAGGGCAGGCTGGTCAGGAAACCGATGTGCAGCGGATCGGAAACCCCGGCGTTGCGCACCAGTGTCGGCAGCCAGAAGGTGATGGCGTACTGGCCCATGACCACGCAGAAATAAATCCCGGCCAGCAGCCACAGGCGGCGGTCACGGACGAACTCGCCCACCGAGGCATGGGTGACCTTCTGCTGGTTGTCCTCGGCCAGTTCACGGCTGACCAGGGCCTTCTCTTCATCGTCCAGCCAATGAGCCTGATGCACGCCGTCCTTGAGATAACTCAGCACCAGCAGCCCGACGACAACGGTGGGAATGGCTTCGAGCACGAACATCCACTGCCATCCGGCCCAGCCGTGCACGCCGGCGAAATGGTTCATGATCCAGCCGGAGAGCGGGCCGCCCACCATGCCCGACAAGGGGATGGCGATGAACCAGAGCACGGTCATGCGCGCACGCCGATAAGACGGGAACCAATAGGTGAGGTACAACAGCAGTCCCGGGGCCAGTCCTGCTTCGGCGACCCCGAGCAGAAAACGCAGGGCATAGAACTGCCAGGCGGTCTCGACGAAGGCGAACAGCGCAGAAATGATGCCCCAGGTGATCATGATCCGCGCGATCCAGACGCGAGCGCCGACTTTATGCAGGATGACGTTGCTGGGGACTTCGCAGAGGAAATAGCCGATGAAAAACATGCCCGCGCCCAGCCCGTAGACGGTTTCGCTGAGCGCCAGGTCGTTCATCATTTGCAGCTTGGCGAAGCCGACGTTGACCCGATCCAGATAGGCGCACAAATAGCACAGCATCAGGAAAGGCATCAGCCGCCAGGCCGTTTTCCGGTAGGCATTGGAACGCACGGTCGAAACCGCTTCGAGCGACAAAGTAGTCATGATGGCCTGATCTCTTGTTTTTATTGACCGCCAGGCAAACAGCCCGGCTGGGGTCTTCGATCCAGAACCGCACGGGCCGCGATGGCCCTCCCAGATGCATCAGTGAATCAGCATGCCGCCGTTCACATCCAGGGTGATGCCTGTCAGGTAAGACGATAAATCGCTGGCCAGGAACAGGGCGGCGTTGGCGACATCCTGGGCCTCACCCAGGCGACCCAACGGAATGCCGTCGATGATCGCGTGCCGACGCTCGTCCTGCATGAGGCCGCCGGTGATGTCGGTGTGGATCAAGCCCGGGGCAATGGAGTTGACCCGCACCTTGTCCGGACCCAACTCGCGTGCCATTGCCTTGGCCAGGCCCAATACGCCGGCCTTGGCGGCGCTGTAATGCGGCCCACCGAAGATGCCGCCGCCACGTTGGGCCGACACCGAAGACATGCAGACGATGCTGCCGCCTTGCTGTTCGCGCATCAGCGGAATCACCGCCTGTGACATGAGCAGGGTGCCGCGCAGGCTGACGTCCAGGACCTTGTCGTAGTCCGATGGGCGGATATCGAGGGTCTTGAGCGGCTGGGTGATGCCGGCGTTGTTGACGAGGATGTCGATTCGGCCGAAATGTTCGATGACCTGGGCGACCGCCAGTTGGACCTGTGATTCATCGGCAACGTTGGCCGCAAGGCCGAGATGGCCTTCGCCCAGGGCGTTGGCGGCGTCGCGTGCGGCTGATTCATCCAGGTCGAGAATCACGACGCGGGCGCCGTGTTGGGCGAACGTCGTAGCGGTGGCGCGGCCAATGCCACGGGCAGATGCGGCGCCGGTAATGATCGCGACTTTGCCTTGCAGAAGCATGGAGGTGTACCTCGGATTGTTTTTATTGGGTCGATTTGGAAAAAATCGATGACTCAGCTTCTGCTTTGCCTCCTGGCTGAGCAATGCCGTAAAAATCATTCAGTGCTGAAAAAAATTCAGCACTCGGTTGCTTGCGGATGGACGCTTTCACGGCGAAGCTCAACAATCATTAGAACTATTGTCGAGTGATCTACCATGCGTACCGACGCCGATGCCCCCTTGATTCTTCCACCGCTGAAAGCAATTCAGGCTTTTGAGCAAACGGCTCGGTTCAGCAACGTCGCCAGGGCAGCGGAAGTGTTGGACCTGACGCCCTCTGCGGTCAGTCATCAACTGGCGAAACTCGAAGCCATGATTGGCCGGCAATTGTTCGTCCGCGCCGCTCGAGGGGTAACGCTGACGCCGGTGGGTGAGCAATACCTCAAGGAAGTCTCTGGGGTACTCCATAGCCTGGCGGTCGCCACCGAGCGCGCGGCCAGCGACGTGAGCCTGGACTGTTTGCGCCTGCACTCGGCGCCCAGCTTCGGGTTGTTGTGGTTGATGCCGAGACTGGAGGCTTTTCGAGCGTCCAACCCGGATATCCAGATCAACCTGTCGTGCTCCTACGAATCCCTGCATTTCAGTCGGGACAAGATTGACGTGGATATCCGCCACGGCACTGCAAACTGGCCCAGTTACGAAGTCCGCACCGTGCAGAACGAAACCTTCGCGGTGCTCGCTTCGCCGAAACTGCTCGCGCAGTGCCCGATCCGCAGCGCGTCCGATCTGTTGGATTGCGACCTGGTGCTTTCCGAAGCCACCTTGCTCAAATGGCCGCAATGGTTTGCGCAACATGGCCTGGCGCGCCCGGAGAAACCTTACGCCTTGAGCTTCGACCGGTCATACATGTCGCTGGAAGCAGCGAGCCATGGGTTGGGGTTTGCCTTGGAAAGCACGTTGCTGGCGAAGAAATACCTGGCGGCCGGCAGCCTGGTCGAGGTGGCGCCAGAGGCGCTCAGCGCCCCCGTGGCAGCCCACCATCTGGTGTTTCCCAAGGCCCACTCGAGTTTCCCTCGCGTCCGGCGTTTCCTGGAATGGATGGAAAGTGAGTTGGGGCAGGGCTTCGCGTATTGACTGTCGGAAGCAGCTTCGGGCAATGACGAGCGTCGTCTCAATGCCCTTGATTGTTCCTGATCAGGTCATAGGCCCGGCGCACCAGCGGGTTGACGGTATTGGGCCGGATCCACAGGTGATAGGTCACATCCGGCAGCCGTGGCAAGCCATCGTTCTCACCCAGCACGCGCATGTCCGGACCGAGCATTTCCATGCTGCGGGACGTGACACCCAGGCCGGCGCGGGTGGCCGCCTTGATGCCGATCAGGTTCGAGGCCAGGTAGGCCTGGCGCCATGGGATATTCGCGCGTTCGAGCGCTTCCAGGGCATAGCGCCGATAGATGCTCGGCTCATCCACCAGGATCAACGGCAGGGGTTCGCCGGGATTGTGGAGGTACTGCGCCGAGCAGATCCACCACACCGGCGAGGTGCGCAACGCGAAGCCTTCCAGGTTCGGGTCCTGGCGTGTCGAGATGATCATGTCGACCTTGCCCCGGTGCAGGTCATCCATCAGGAACGGGCTGCGCCCAACGTCGATTTCAAGGCGCAGGCGCGGAGCCGAGCGGGCGATGTGGCTGAGAATCGGCGGCAGGATGGTGTCGGCGATGTCGTGGGGCGAGCCGATGCGCAACACGCCGCTCAGGCTGCTTTCACGCAGGGAATTGAGCGCATCGTCGTTGAGCGAGAGCATTTGTCGTGCGTGCCGTAGCAATTGCTGGCCCGCTTCGGTGAGCTGCTTGTGCCTCCCGCGTTTTTCGAACAGCGTGACTCCGACCTGTTGTTCCAGGCGCTGCATGTGCTGGGTGACCGACGATTGCGTACGGGCCAGTTGGGCGCCCGCTTCGGCAAAGCTGTGGTGATCGACCACGGCAATGAAAGTGCGCAGTAATTCGAGATCCAAGGTCGACATGGCTATCGTTTCATATCAAGGCTGAAAACCTAAACATTACAGATTTTTATGTGTCGGGTGGGCTGCTCTCGCTCGATATGCGCTTCGGCCCCATAAAACCGTGGTTATTCGTTTTTCGTTTGGAGACCAAACCTGACGAGTTATAACGATATTAGATATTTGAATTTCCGTCGGCTCCGAGTGCTACCTAGGATGCCCACTCATCAGGCCGGGGGACGCCGGCCATCCATGAGGGGAATTCCATGTCACTTGAGCGCTCACCCGTAAAACGCTTGCTGCCTGTCCTGCTGGGCGCCCTGGTCTCGTTGTCGACCGTCCACCTTGCCCATGCCGATGCCACGCTGGACAAGATGGAGCAACGCCACGCGTTGGTGGTGGGTGTGTTGTTGTCCGGTGGACCGTTCGGCGGTATCGATCCCGCTACCCAGAAACCTCGCGGCTTCAACGTCGATCTCGCCCAGGAACTGGGCCGGCAACTCGGCGCCGAGGTGCAGTTGGTGCCGGTGCTTCCCGCCAACCGCGTGCAGTTCTTGCAGCAGGGCAAGGTCGACCTGCTGATTGCCAACATGGAATGGACCGCCGAGCGCGGTGAAATCCTCGGCTTCGTGCCCACGCCGTTCTACCGCGTCGGCGGCACTGCGGCAGTGCTCAAGGACAGCAAGATCAGCCGCTGGGAAGACTTGAAGAATCAGCCGGTATGCACCTCCCAGGGCAGCAGCTACATCAAGCCGCTCACAGAGCTGGGCGTCGAGATCAAGGCCTTCAAGAGTTCCTCGGAATCGCTCCTGGCACTGCGGGGCAACAATTGCGTCGCCGCGGTGCATGACGCCACGCTGATCAATCCGTTGGTTGCCGAGAACCCCGAATGGCAGGGCTACCGCGCCCTGAGTCCGGAGCTGAACCCGGCACCCTCGGTGATCTGGACGCGCAAAGGCGAAAGTGACACCCAGGCCAAGCTCGACCCGATCATCCAGCAGTTGCACCGCAGCGGTTGGCTGATCGAGGCCCAGACCCGTAATCGCATTACCCCTGCATCACCGGCCTTGGTGGAGTTGCAGAAACAGTTCCAGGCCAACGGCGCCTGAGATAGTCGTGCTTACGTCTCTCTCGACCCATCTCGACGCTCAAGGTACTCGCCCATGACCCATTGGCTGGAGCAATTCGTCCACTGGAGCGCCGGGTTTGGCCTCAACTACAACTTCCTGCTCGATGCCTATCAGCGCGGCACGCTGGGGCAGGGCGCGTTGACCACGGTGCTGTTGTGCCTGCTGACCATCATCGGCAGCCTGCTGGCCGGCGTCGGTCTGGCGGCGATGTTGACCTCGGGCAAGCCCTGGCTCACGAGACCTGCCCGGGTGTTTGTCGAAGTCACCCGCAATACGCCAACCCTGGTGCAGCTGTATTGCGCGTTCCTGGTGTTGAACATGTTGCTGACCGAGGCCGTTGGTGCGGCCAACCCGCTGACACCATTCGCCTGGGTGGTGATCGTGATCTCGCTGCACAAGGGTGCGTTCCACGCCGAGGCACTGCGGGCCGGCATCGAAGCCGTGCCCACGGTGACGCTGGAGGCGGCCAGTTCGCTGGCGTTCAACAATCGCCAATTGTTATGGAACGTACAATTGCCGCTGGCCCTGCGTTTCGCCTTGCCCGCGCTGATCAATAACCTGATCGACCTGGTGAAAATGACCGCCGTGGCCTCGGCCATCGCAGTGGGTGACATCACCTACGCGGCCATCATGATCTGGACCCAGAGCGATAACGTGCTGGAGCTGATGATCCTGATCCTGGGTTTTTTCGGCCTGCTGAGTTTCACCGTCAATTGCGTGGGGCGCTGGCTCGAAGCGCGCCTGAGGATGCCCGGCTATGGCCATTGATTCGTCCGTCGTTTTGCCCCGGGCCTGGCCGCGTCGCCATATCGGCAAGTTGCTGTTGGGCGTGGGCGCGCTGTGCGCACTGGGGTATTTCGCTCAACACAGCCCGGTGCTCAAGGCGTTGCTGCAGTGGTCTCCCGCCTTGGCCGCCGGGTTCGGCCAGAACATTCTGATCAGCCTGTTGGCCATCGGGTCGGGCTCCGTGGCGGGGCTGCTGGTCGGTGCCATGGTCGTGTCGCCCCTGCGCGTGCTGCGCTGGCCGGCGCGGCTCTGGGTGCAGGTCTTCCGCAACGCGCCCTGGTTGGTGCTGATCTATTTCACCACCTATGTGTTTCCGTTCGAGATTCGTATCGGCAGTGCCTATGTCGCGTTCCCCGACTGGGTCAAGGTCACGCTTGGCCTGGCGTTGCCGGCCAGCGCCAATGTCGCGGAGATCTTCCGTGGCGCCATCGCCTCGATCCCCAGCACCCAATGGGAGGCCGCGCGGTCCCTGGCGTTCAGCCGTGGGCAGATCTTCCGCTCGATCATCCTGCCGCAGTGTTTCAAGCGCATGTTGCCCCCTTGGATGAACCTCTACGCAGTGATCACCATGGGCACTGCGCTGGCCTCCCTGGTGGGCGTGCATGACGTGATCGACACCGCGCAGATCGCCAGCAACACCGTGAACCAGACCGGGTTCACCGTGGTGATCTACCTGAGCCTGCTGGTGCTGTTCTTTGCCTATTGCTACCCGATTTCCCGTCTCACCCAATACCTGGAGCGACGTTATGCCTTCTATTGAAACCGTCGCCGAACCCCTGGTCAGCCTGCGCGACCTGCACCTTTCGTTCGGCGGCAACCCGGTGCTCAAGGGCATCGACCTGGAGGTGCGCCGTGGCGAGGCCGTGTCGATCATCGGCCCGTCCGGCTCGGGCAAGTCGACGATCCTGCGCTGCATCACCGGCCTGTTGCAGCCCCAGCGGGGCAGCATTCGCGTCGGTGCCACCGAGGTCCACACCCTGGCCCATGAGGCCCAGCGCATCGAGCTGCGCAAGCGTGTGGGGTTCGTGTTCCAGCAGTACAACCTGTTCCCGCATCTGTCGGTGTTGGAGAACCTGGTGATCGCGCCACGCAAGGTCCTGGGCCGCCATCGAGCCGACGCCGAGAAAGACGCCCGTGCCTTGCTCGCCAAGGTGCGCATGGAACACAAGGCCGATGCCTATCCGGGGCAGCTCTCGGGCGGCCAGCAACAGCGGGTGGCGATTGCCCGTGCCCTGGCGATGCGTCCGGAGCTGATCCTGTTCGATGAAGTGACCTCGGCCCTGGACCCGGAAACCGTCGGCGAGGTGCTGACGGTGATTCGCGAGCTGACCGAAGAGGGCATGACCTGCGTCTTGGTGACCCACGAAATGCGCTTCGCCGAGGAGATCAGTGACGTGGTCTATTTCACCGAGAACGGCGTGATCGTCGAGCATGGCAGCGCCGCCCGGATTTTCCAGCACCCCACCCACGAGCGCACCCGGGAATTCCTGCACCATGCCCTGGGCGAGTCGGGGCGGCGGGTGCCCATCGCCGCTGATCCGTACCTGTTGACCAACCTGAGCCGCTACAGCCTGTCCGTCTGACTTTCCGTTAAACAAGGAGCCCGCCCCATGAGTATTTTCAAGCGTCCTGACGTCATCGAAGATTTTCTGCAGAAAGTGCGTGTCATCCACCAGCGCGGCGTGGACCGCGCGGCCTTGGAGGACATCGTTGCCCTCCTGGAAGGCCTGGCCGAGCGCCGCGACTTGTTCAACTTCGACGCCTTTCCCGCGCCGGTTCCGGGGCAGGGCAGCACTGCGTTCCGCTATCGCCTCAATGACGACGGCGACACCCCGACCCTGTACCTGAACTCGCTGTTGCCCGGCAAAAGCACGATCCCCCACAACCATGAGACGTGGGCGATCATCAGTGCTGTCGAAGGCCAGGAAATCAACTACGTCTATCGGCGCACTGATGAAGGTCGCGAGCCGGGCTACACCACTTTGCACTTGGAAAAAGAAGTCATCGTGCAGCCGGGGACGTCCATCGCGTTCCTGGGTGAGGACGTGCATGGAATCCGCGTGGCCGGGGAGCAACCGACCCTGCATTTCCATCTCTATGGCTTGCCGCTGGAATCGCTCAACGGCCGCTACGGCGTCGAGGCGGACGGACGCATCCTCAATTACAACGCCTCGCAAATGGCACCGTCGATCAAGGCCTATGCCCACTGACGCCCCTTGAATTCCAGTCATTCCATTTCTTCCGGCGGGACCCCCATGAGCCAGACCGTAACCCCCCAGCAACTGCAGCAGTGGCTGTTCGACGGGCAGGAAATCGCCCTGTTCGACGTGCGCGAGCACGGCCAGTATGGCGAAGCCCATCTGTTCTTCGCGGTGAACCTGCCCTATAGCCGCCTGGAGCTGGACGCTCGGCGGCTGGCACCCAACCCCGCGGTTCGGTTGGTTATTCACGACCAGGATGGCGGGGACCTCGCCGTGCACGCGGCGCAACGCCTGCGGGCACTGGGTTACGTGAATGTGCACATCCTGGAGGGCGGCGCCGACGGCTGGCAGGCCGCCGGCTATCAGTTGTTCGCCGGTGTGCATGTGCCCTCCAAGGCGTTTGGCGAGCAGGTGGAGGCGGTGCGTCACACCCCTCACCTCACTGCCCGTCAACTGGCGCAATGGCAGGCCGAGGGTGAACCGCTGGTAATCCTCGACGGCCGACCGTTGGAGGAGTATCGCAAGATGACCATTCCTGGTTCGATCTGTTGCCCGAATGGTGAATTGGGCTACCGCGTGCACGACTTGGTACCGGACGAGCAGACCCCCATCGTGGTCAATTGCGCCGGCCGGACCCGCAGCATCATCGGTGCCCAGACGCTGATCGACCTGGGTCTGAAAAACCCGATCTATGCCCTGGAGAACGGTACGCAAGGCTGGGACCTGGAAGATCTCCAACTGGAACGCGGTAGTGAGCGTCGGTATGCCGATGAGGTATCAGGCAGCACGTTGCCGGGCCAGCGCTTGGCGGCGGCACGACTGGCCGCGCGGGCCGGGGTGCCCGCCGTCGAGGCTGCCCAGGTCGAGCAGTGGGCGACGGACGCCGGGCGCAGCCTTTTCCTCTGCGATGTGCGCACCGCCGAGGAGTTTGCCGCCGGCACGTTGCCGGGTGCGCAGCACACGCCGGGCGGGCAGTTGATTCAATCCACCGATCTGTATGTGGGGGTGCGCCAGGCGCGCGTGGTGCTGTTCGACAACGACGGCGTGCGTGCACCGATCATCGCCAGTTGGCTGCGGCAATTGGGTCACCAGGCCTTTGTGTTGTCGGGCGGGTTGAGCAGCGGCGTGGCTTTGCCGGTTCCAGCCGTTGTCGCGCCGCAAGCATTGCCGCTGATCAGCGCGCGGGCCTTGGCCGATGCCCTCAGGGATGACGCCGTGGCATTGATCGACCTGCGTTCGAGCAGGGCCTATCGCCAAGGGCATATCGCCGGGGCGCGCTGGTCGATCCGGCCGTTATTGGCCAGTGCGCTGGCGGGTGAGCGGCGGCCATTGGTGCTGGTGGCCGATGACCCTCGATTGGCAGCCTTGGCGGCACTGGAACTACCGCAAGCTGAAGTCCGCTTGCTGGAGGGCGGTCCTGATGCCTGGCGGTCGGCGGGCCTGGCGCTGCGAGAAGGCATCGACACGTTGCCGGATGAAGCGTGCATCGATTTCCTGTTTTTCACCCATGACCGTCACGCTGGCAACAAGGATGCGGCGCGCCA
>NZ_JAOSHO010001080.1 GCF_025917275.1 Pseudomonas agronomica
CTCCCACAATGGTTTTACGGTGTATATAAATGGCGTGTCCGCTGAAGATGAAATGTGGGAGCGTAGTCATTCAGAGCCAGGTCGGCTTCAAGGCCGCCTCGCCAGGGACGTTGGTCTCGAACAACGCCCAAATCAAACCCTGAAGCGCCCCACCAGCGTCTGCAAATGAACACCCAACCGCGCCAGTTCAGCGCTCGAAGCGGCGGTCTCTTCGCTGGCGGCAGAGGTCTGTTCGGATACATCGCGCACGTTCGACACGCTACGGTTGATCTCCTCGGCCACCGCACTCTGCTGCTCAGCCGCTGCTGCGATTTGCTGGTTCATCGCCTGGATCGCCGACACCGTACGCGTGATGTTCTCCAGCGAGCCCCCGGCGCGC
>NZ_JAOSHO010001081.1 GCF_025917275.1 Pseudomonas agronomica
GTCGAAACCGACCAGGCTGCCGTCGGCGGCCTTGGATTCGAACGGGGCGTAGGACGGGTCGACACCAAAACGCAGTTCCTTGTATTCCTTGGCCGTGGCAGCGCCAGCAGCCATGCACAACGCCAGTGCAGAAAGGGTCAGCAGTGCTTTTTTCATTATCGAGTCCCTAAAACCAATTTGAGCGCTTGTGGCGCATAAGATTGTTACCGGTGAAGGTCTGAACGGTATGACGGCATAAAGGTAGCAATTTCCGAACCATAGTGCCGAACAAGTGTTTTAAAAGCACTGGCGGCGGGTGACGGAACGCGATGGTGCGCGCAGAGGAGCGTACATCAAAAAGCGCACCGGGATGGAGCGTGCTGTTCGTTGGCTCTGCGCT
>NZ_JAOSHO010001082.1 GCF_025917275.1 Pseudomonas agronomica
CAACGTCTGTAGGCTCAAAGGCACCGAGCGACCCTTTTCCGGCAAATACAACGGGACCAAGACCGACGGCGTGTACCACTGCATCTGCTGCGACGAGCCACTGTTCGACTCGAAGACCAAGTTCGATTCGGGCTGTGGCTGGCCGAGTTTCTACGCGCCGATCGAAGGCAGCGCGGTGGTGGAAGTGCGGGACGTGAGCCATGGCATGATCCGCACCGAGGTGGTCTGTGCCAAATGCGATGCGCACCTGGGCCATGTTTTTCCAGACGGCCCGCCGCCGACCGGGCTGCGTTATTGCATCAACTCGGTGTGCCTGGATCTCGTGCCGCGCGAGTAAAATTCTGCGCGGTCCTTTGTGGCGAGGGGATTCATCCCCGC
>NZ_JAOSHO010001083.1 GCF_025917275.1 Pseudomonas agronomica
ATTCAGGGTGGGATTACCGCCGTAAGTACGCCCCGAAATCGATATCCCCCGCACTGAGAATCGCCTGCACCCGGTTATGCACGTTGAGCTTGCGCAGGATCGCCGAGACGTGGGCCTTGACCGTGGTTTCGGCGATGTCCAGCGTGTAGGCGATCTGCTTGTTCGACTCGCCCTTGGTCATGCGTTCGAGCACTAGCAGTTGCTTGCGCGTCAGGGCCTGGAGCAGTTCTGGCGGGAACGCCGGGGTTTCGTTCAGGCGCCGGCCCGTCGGGCTCTTCTGGGTGCGGATGATGTCCGGCGGCAGGTACACGTTGCCATTGAGGATCTGCTCGATGGCATCGGTCATCTGGGAGCGCGGCGAAGACTTGGTGATGAAA
>NZ_JAOSHO010001084.1 GCF_025917275.1 Pseudomonas agronomica
ACAACATCGAAAACGGTTGGCGCGCGGTGCAGCCGTTCCTCGATGCCTGGCGGGAAGACGCAACGGTCCAGCCGTACCAGGCTGGTGAGGATGGCCCGGCGGCCGCCGACGAATTGCTGACTCGCGATGGTCGCGTCTGGCATGGCCTCGGATGAGTGATCAGGTGAAACGCCCCATCCGCTTCTTGCTCAGTGACATGGACGGTACGTTGCTGCTGCCCGATCACAGTCTCAACCAGCGCACCATCCAAGCCGTTCGTTCATTGCGCGAGGCCGGCGTGCTGTTCAGCCTTGCCACCGGGCGTCCCCCGCGGGCCATGTTGCAGCAGATCGAAGCCCTGGGCGTCGACCTGCCCACGGCGGCGTTCAACGG
>NZ_JAOSHO010001085.1 GCF_025917275.1 Pseudomonas agronomica
CCTCGCCACGGGATGTATTCCAAGTTCAATGTTGCTTGCGATACCCCTTCAACCAATCAGCAAACGCCTTGTCCTCCAGCGCATAGCCACCGCGATTGGACTTCCACACCAATTCCTTCTCACGCAACGCATCGATACACGATTGGATGGTCTGGGTACCGGGCACGACTTCACTACCCATGCCCTTGAGCACCTTGCCCACCGCCTCCAACGTTGAGTCGGTAAAGGGCGCAAAGGGTTCGTTGTTCTGCGAGCGCTCGGCCATGACCTGCAACACGGCACGTTGCGGCACTGTCAGTGCATTCCAGGCGCTTTCAAACTCGGTCCAGACGCCGGCGCGCAGCGTTTCGGCGCTGTTGCGCA
>NZ_JAOSHO010001086.1 GCF_025917275.1 Pseudomonas agronomica
AAGGTCAATCCATTCAAGCCAGCGTCGGTAGAAGACGTGCTGGCACAGGAGTTTTCCCATGAGCCGGGCAACCCTCACAACGGGCATTTCGAGCATGCTGCAAAAGCTGTCTGAGCTGTTCAGTGCCAGGCGCGCACCGGCCGGTTACCGACCCGGGGTCACGCTTGAATACCTGCGACGCAATCTTGGCCTGGCGAGCCTTGTCTCGACCGGGCCGGCCAGTGCGACGTTCAGATTGGACGCTATCGACCTTCAGGTAGCCATGGTTGAACGCACCGAAGCGCAGTTGTTGATGCACCTGGTCATGACTGAATTCAGAATCCAGTTGCCCGCCTCAACGCAGGGCAGTGCACGCTTCGAC
>NZ_JAOSHO010001087.1 GCF_025917275.1 Pseudomonas agronomica
CGGACCAGCAGACTCAGGTCACCTTCATGAGCGCCCACGCTGGCGTTCGTGAAGCCCTCGAAGGCCAGATGCATCGCTTGCGCGACAGTTTTGCCCAGCAGGGCATGGGGCAGGTCGATGTGAACGTGTCGGATCAATCCCGTGGTTCGCAGAACCAGGACCAACAAGCCCAGCAGCAGGCCCAGGCCGGACGCACCACGTCCTCGGGCGGACGGGTGGATTCGGTGGATGAAGTCGCTCCCGCCAGCATCGCTGAAGTGGCGGCCGGTACGACCAGCGTCATCGGCACCAGCGCGGTCGACTACTACGCCTGATTCAGCGCAACAAACCCTGTGGGAGCGAGCTTGCTCGCGA
>NZ_JAOSHO010001088.1 GCF_025917275.1 Pseudomonas agronomica
ACCGCCATGGGTGGGCTGCTGTGCTACCTGAGCGGTCGTCGAGTGGCGGTTGTGCAGAAGTGATGTGCTGGCCAGGTAAACGGGGCTAGCGCCCTTGCCTACTCCACCGCCTCGACCACACCCTGATCCTCACCCAGGAACCCGCCACTCTGATGATGCCAAAGCCGCGCATAGGTACCATTCCTCCCAAGCAATTCAGCGTGGGTGCCTTGCTCGATGATGCGCCCCTCATCCATGACGATGAGCCTGTCCATGGCCGCAATCGTCGACAGTCGATGGGCAATGGCGATGACGGTCTTGCCCTTCATCATTTCATCGAGGCTCTCCTGGATTGCCACTTCGACTTCTGAATC
>NZ_JAOSHO010001089.1 GCF_025917275.1 Pseudomonas agronomica
GGCCACGTGCACGCCTTCCGCGACTGGATCGACGACCTGGCCAGCCGGCATCCGCAACTCAAGCGTTTCTATTGCTACGACGAGCATGACGGCACGGGGCCGGCGGTTGACAAGGTCGGCCTGTTGAGCGAGGCGCAACTGGCGCAATGGCTGCCGGAGCAGCGTGACCTGGACGCCTATTTCCTTGGGCCGAAAGGCTTCATGGCGGCAGTCAAGCGGCATCTCAAGGCCTTGGGCGTGCCGTCGGAACAAAGCCGTTACGAGTTCTTCGGGCCGGCGGCTGCTTTGGAATAAAGGCTGCGGCAACGTTGAGGACCGGGTCGCCTTCATCGCGAGCAAGCTCGCTCCCACA
>NZ_JAOSHO010000109.1 GCF_025917275.1 Pseudomonas agronomica
GCCCAGGCCAACCGCTCCCTGGCCCAGGGTGGCGGCGATGCGCAAAGCGCCAAGCACGGCCTGTGGCACCGCCAGGGTGATGAATTCATCCATATCAACTCGGTCCAGCCGAACGGTACGCTGTATGGCGTGACTCGCTATCGTTTCGACGATCAGCGGCACATGCTGTCCTCGAGTTTCGCCAAGCGCGCCAAATTCGCCGAGGATCATTGGCAACTGAGCGACGTCACCACCACCCTGTTCCATGACAAGCGCACCGAAGTGGTCGCCGCTCCATCGGAGCGCTGGGACGTGGCGTTGAGCCCTCAATTGCTCAGCACCGTTGTGATGGCGCCAGAGTCGCTGTCAATCACTGGCCTTTGGGGGTACATCCACTACCTGGCGGACCAGGGCCTGAACAATGGGCGTTACTGGCTGGCTTTTTGGGTCAAGGTGTTGCAACCGCTGGTGACCGCTGCCCTGGTGCTGATGGCCATTTCCTTCATCTTCGGTCCGCTGCGGTCGGTGACCCTCGGTCAGCGGGTGTTCACCGGCGTGCTGGTGGGCTTTACCTTCCGTATCGCCCAGGACTTGTTGGGGCCATCGAGCCTGGTGTTCGGTTTCTCGCCGCTGTTTGCGGTGCTGGTGCCGGCCGGTGTTTGCGCGTTGGCCGGCCTCTGGCTGCTGCGTCGGGCGGGTTGACGATCGCCAGTAGGAGCTGGCGAAGCCTGCGATCTTTTGATCTTTCGCTTGAAGCCCGAGTGTCTCTGGAAAGATCGCAGCCTCGTTGCACTCGACAGCTCCTACAGAGCCCAGCGGGAGCAAGCTCCCTCGCCACACATGCTCATCGACAGGCGAACGTGACGCTTGCGGGGTGGATCAGGTACAATTCCCGGCTATTTTTCGGCGGGCCATGCCTGCAGCCTTTTTGAGTGTTGATCCGTGAGTGATTTGAGTCATATCCGCAATTTCTCCATCATCGCCCACATTGACCATGGCAAGTCGACGCTGGCTGATCGCTTCATCCAGATGTGCGGCGGCCTGGCCGAGCGTGAAATGGAAGCCCAGGTCCTGGACTCCATGGACCTCGAGCGTGAACGCGGGATCACCATCAAGGCCCACAGCGTTACCCTCTACTACAAGGCCCGCGACGGCATCACCTACCAGCTTAACTTCATCGATACCCCGGGCCACGTCGACTTCACCTACGAAGTCAGCCGGTCATTGGCGGCCTGTGAAGGTGCGTTGCTGGTGGTCGATGCCGGCCAGGGCGTCGAGGCCCAGTCCGTCGCCAACTGCTATACGGCTATCGAGCAAGGCCTGGAAGTCATGCCGGTGCTGAACAAGATCGACCTGCCACAGGCCGATCCGGAGCGCGTGAAGGAAGAAATCGAGAAGATCATCGGCATCGACGCCACCGACGCGGTCACCTGCAGCGCCAAGACCGGCCTGGGCGTCGACGAAGTGCTCGAGCGCCTGGTAACGACCATTCCCGCACCGACCGGCAATATCGAAGATCCGCTGCAAGCGTTGATCATCGACTCCTGGTTCGACAACTACCTGGGCGTGGTTTCCCTGGTTCGCGTGCGCCATGGCCGCGTGAAGAAGGGCGACAAGATCCTGGTCAAGTCCACCGGCAAGATCCACCTGGTGGACAGCGTCGGTGTCTTCAACCCGAAACACACCGCCACCGTCGACCTGAAGGCCGGTGAAGTGGGCTTCATCATCGCCGGTATCAAGGACATCCACGGTGCGCCGGTCGGCGACACCCTGACCTTGAGCACCACCCCCGACGTCGAAGTGCTGCCCGGTTTCAAGCGTATCCAGCCGCAGGTCTACGCCGGCCTGTTCCCGGTCAGCTCCGACGATTTCGAGGACTTCCGCGAAGCCCTGCAAAAGCTGACCCTGAACGACTCGTCCCTGCAGTACACCCCGGAAAGCTCCGACGCCCTGGGCTTCGGTTTCCGTTGCGGGTTCCTGGGCATGCTGCACATGGAAATCATCCAGGAGCGCCTGGAGCGCGAATACGACCTGGACCTGATCACCACGGCGCCAACGGTGATCTTCGAGCTGCTGCTCAAGAACGGCGAGACGATCTACGTCGACAACCCGTCCAAGCTGCCGGACCTGTCGGCCATCGAGGACATGCGCGAGCCGATCGTGCGCGCCAACATCCTTGTGCCTCAGGAACACCTGGGCAACGTCATTACCCTGTGCATCGAAAAACGTGGCGTGCAGCACGACATGCTGTTCCTCGGCACGCAGGTCCAAGTGACCTACGACTTGCCGATGAACGAAGTGGTGCTGGACTTCTTCGATAGGCTGAAATCCACCAGTCGCGGCTATGCTTCGCTGGACTATCATTTCGATCGCTACCAATCGGCTAATCTGGTGAAGCTGGATGTGCTGATCAACGGCGAGAAAGTCGATGCCCTGGCATTGATCGTGCACCGTGACAATGCGCACTACAAAGGTCGCGCGTTGACCGAGAAGATGAAGGAACTGATTCCGCGGCAGATGTTCGACGTGGCAATCCAGGCCGCCATTGGCGGGCAGATTGTGGCGCGGACAACCGTCAAGGCGCTCAGAAAGAACGTATTGGCCAAATGCTACGGCGGCGACGTCAGCCGTAAGCGCAAGCTGTTGGAAAAGCAGAAGGCCGGTAAAAAACGCATGAAGCAGGTCGGTAACGTGGAAATTCCACAGGAAGCCTTCCTTGCGGTGCTCAGGTTGGATAGTTAGGTCCTATGTCGCTAAATTTCCCGCTGTTGCTGGTTATCGCCGTGTTCGTCTGCGGTCTGTTGGGGTTGCTTGATCTATTGTTCCTGGCGCCCCGGCGCCGGGCCGCCATTGCCTCTTACCAGGGCAGCGTCAGCCAGCCTGATGGCGTGGTCATTGAAAAGCTCAACAAGGAACCGCTGCTGGTCGAATACGGCAAGTCGTTCTTCCCGGTGCTGTTCATCGTGCTCGTGCTGCGCTCATTCCTGGTGGAGCCGTTCCAGATTCCGTCCGGTTCGATGAAGCCGACCCTGGATGTGGGCGACTTCATCCTGGTGAACAAATTTTCCTACGGGATCCGGTTGCCAGTGATCGATAAGAAAGTCATCGAGATCGGCGACCCGCAACGCGGCGATGTGATGGTGTTTCGCTACCCAAGCGATCCGAACGTCAACTACATCAAGCGCGTGGTCGGCCTGCCGGGCGACAAGATCCGCTACACCGCCGACAAGCGCCTGTTCGTCAATGGCGAGCTGGTGGCCGAGCAACTGATCGGCTCCGAGCCGGGCACGCTGGGCAGCGCCGAGCTCTACAAGGAAAAACTCGGCGAAGCCGAACACCTGATCCGCAAGGAAATGAGCCGCTACCGCGCCACACCGGACCATTCGTGGACCGTGCCGGCGGAGCACTACTTCATGATGGGTGACAACCGCGACAACTCCAACGACAGCCGCTACTGGGATGATCCGAACATTCCCAAGGACCTGCTGGGCATGGTTCCCGACCGCAACATTGTCGGCAAGGCCTTTGCGGTCTGGATGAGCTGGCCGGAACCCAAACTCAGCCACCTGCCGAATTTCTCGCGGGTTGGCCTGATCAAGTAATCACACACGGCGCTGTTGAACACAGCGCCGAATGCTTTTCTGGAGCCTGCACAAGGTTGCCCGAAGGCATGAAGCCAACGATAGTCAGGACGTCATTTTTGAACACAGCGTTAATTGTCCCAAGCCAGCGGCGCCTCGTCGCCGTGGCGGTGGAATCCAGCCACGAACTCAGCGTGGGTAAACCGTGAGCGTTTCTCTAAGCCGCCTCGAGCGTCAGCTCGGCTACACTTTCAAGGATCAGGAGCTGATGCTCTTGGCCCTCACTCACCGCAGTTTTGCCGGGCGCAACAACGAACGCCTGGAATTCCTCGGCGATGCCATCCTCAATTTCGTCGCCGGCGAGGCGTTGTTCGAACGCTTTCCCCTGGCTCGCGAAGGCCAATTGTCGCGTTTGCGCGCACGATTGGTAAAAGGTGAGACCCTGGCCGTACTGGCTCGTGGTTTCGACCTGGGCGACTATTTGCGCCTGGGTTCGGGGGAGCTGAAAAGCGGCGGTTTCCGTCGCGAGTCGATCCTGGCCGATGCCCTGGAAGCTTTGATTGGCGCGATCTACCTGGACTCGGGCATGGAAATGGCGCGCGAGCGCGTGCTGGCCTGGTTGACGTCCGAGATCGACAGCCTGACGCTGGTGGACACCAACAAGGATCCCAAGACCCGTTTGCAGGAATTCCTGCAATCGCGCAGTTGCGAACTGCCACGCTATGAAGTGGTGGATATCCAGGGTGAGCCGCATTGCCGAACCTTCTTCGTCGAGTGCGAAGTGGTCCTATTGAATGAAAAAAGCCGAGGCCAGGGCGTCAGCCGTCGTATTGCCGAACAGGTCGCGGCCGCTGCAGCACTGATCGCCCTGGGCGTGGAGAATGGCAATGACTGATACAACCGTCACCCGCTGCGGCTATGTCGCCATTGTCGGTCGGCCGAACGTGGGCAAGTCCACGCTGTTGAACCACATCCTGGGCCAGAAGCTGGCGATTACCTCGCGCAAGCCGCAGACCACCCGCCACAACATGCTGGGCATCAAGACCGAAGGCGACGTGCAGGCGATCTACGTTGATACGCCGGGGATGCACAAGGGCGGTGAAAAGGCCCTGAATCGCTACATGAACAAGACTGCTTCGGCGGCGCTGAAAGACGTCGACGTGGTGATCTTCGTGGTTGATCGCACCAAGTGGACCGAAGAAGACCAGATGGTCCTCGAACGCGTCCAGTACGTGACCGGCCCCTTGATCGTGGCGCTGAACAAGACTGATCGCATCGAAGACAAGGCAGAACTGATGCCGCACCTGAGCTGGTTGCAGGAGCAGTTGCCGAATGCCCAGATCATTCCGATCTCCGCCCAGCATGGCCATAACCTCGACGCGCTGGAGCGGGTGATTGCCGAGCACCTGCCGGAAAACGATCATTTCTTCCCGGAAGACCAGATCACCGACCGCAGCAGCCGCTTCCTCGCCGCTGAACTGGTGCGCGAGAAAATCATGCGCCAGATGGGCGCCGAGCTGCCGTACCAGATCACGGTCGAGATCGAAGAGTTCAAGCAACAGGGGAAGACCCTGCACATTCATGCCTTGATCCTCGTCGAACGTGACGGCCAGAAGAAGATCATCATTGGCGACAAGGGCGAGCGCATCAAGCGCATCGGCACCGAGGCGCGCAAGGACATGGAGCTGCTGTTCGACTCCAAGATCATGCTCAACCTGTGGGTCAAGGTGAAGGGCGGCTGGTCCGATGACGAGCGGGCGTTGCGTTCGTTGGGTTACGGCGACCTCTGATTAGCTGGATATACCGAGAACCATTGTGGGAGCGAGCTTGCTCGCGATAGCGGTCTGTCAGTCAACGTCCATGTTGAATATCAGGCCCTCATCGCGAGCAAGCTCGCTCCCACATTGGTTTCGGGTTGTTTATAAAATTTTGCTCGCCCAGTGAGAACTGCGACTTCAATGTCCCAACCCACCGCCCAACCCGCCTACGTCCTCCACAGCCGCGCCTACCGCGAAAGCAGCGCCCTGGTGGATTTCCTCACGCCCCAAGGGCGGCTGCGGGCGGTGTTACGGGGCGCGCGGGGCAAGGCCGGGACGCTGGCGCGGCCGTTCGTGCCGCTGGAGGTCGAGTTTCGCGGGCGGGGCGAATTGAAGAACGTCGGGCGCATGGAAAGCAACGGCGTCGCGGCCTGGCTCAACGGCGAGGCGTTGTTCAGCGGGCTCTACCTCAATGAACTGTTGATTCGCCTGCTGCCCGCCGAAGACCCTCATCCCGCCGTTTTCGACCACTACACCGCGACGCTGCTGGCCCTGGCCGAAGGCCGGCCGCTGGAGCCCTTGTTGCGCTCCTTTGAGTGGCGACTGCTGGACGACCTGGGCTACGGTTTTTCCCTCGACACCGACCTGCACGGCCAGCCCATCGCCGCCGACGGGCTGTACCGCTTGCAAGTGGATGCGGGCCTGGAGCAGGTCTACCAGTTGCAACCGGGGCTGTTCAATGGCGTTGAGCTCCTGGCCATGGCCGAAGCCGACTGGACCGCGCCCGGTGCGTTGGCGGCCGCCAAGCGTTTGATGCGCCAAGCGCTGGCGGTTCACTTGGGTGGCCGGCCGCTGGTCAGTCGCGAGCTGTTTCGCAAGCCCTGATCTCCCCGTATGCTGTGGGCCGAATCTCTGTCCATTCAGGAGCGCTTTTCGTGAGCACCAGCAATCGCATTCTTCTCGGCGTGAACATCGACCATGTCGCCACCCTCCGCCAGGCCCGTGGTACGCGCTACCCGGATCCGGTCAAGGCCGCGCTGGATGCCGAAGAGGCGGGTGCCGACGGCATCACCGTGCACCTGCGCGAGGACCGTCGCCACATCCAGGAGCGCGACGTGTTGCTGCTCAAGGATGTGCTGCAGACCCGCATGAATTTCGAAATGGGCGTGACCGAGGAAATGATGGCGTTCGCCGAGCGCATCCGCCCGGCGCACATCTGCCTGGTACCGGAAACCCGGCAGGAACTGACCACCGAAGGCGGCCTCGACGTAGCGGGGCAGGAATCGCGGATCAGCCTGGCGGTGGAACGCCTCTCGAAGATCGGCGCCGAGGTGTCGCTGTTCATCGACGCCGACGAGCGGCAGATCGAAGCCTCCAAGCGGGTCGGCGCCCCGGCCATCGAATTGCACACCGGTCGTTACGCCGATGCCGAGACGCCCACCGACGTGGCCGATGAGCTGCAACGGGTCGCCGATGGCGTCAGCTTCGGTCTGGCCCAAGGCCTGATCGTCAACGCCGGCCATGGCCTGCACTATCACAACGTCGAAGCCGTCGCGGCGATCAGGGGCATCAACGAGCTGAACATCGGCCACGCGCTGGTGGCCCATGCGTTGTTCGTCGGGTTCAAGTCGGCTGTTGCAGAGATGAAGGCGCTGATCCTGGCGGCTGCTAAGCCTTAAAGTCACTACGAGCCTCTGTGGGAGCGAGCTTGCTCGCGATAGCGGACTGACAGTCCATATCAATGTTGGCTGTCAGGCCGTCATCGCGAGCAAGCTCGCTCCCACAGGGATCGGTGGCGTGTCTTAAAGCTGCGGGGACTCCTGGTTCGGCTTGCTCTTGTCCACGCCCGGCACATGCAGGTTGCCCTCGGCCACCTGGTTGCCTTCGAGCTGCGGCTGCGTCACCCAAGTCAGGATGTCGTAGTAGCGACGGATGTTCGCCACGAAATGCACCGGCTCGCCGCCCCGTGCGTAGCCGTAGCGGGTCTTGCTGTACCACTGTTTCTGGGACAGGCGCGGCAGGATCTTCTTCACGTCCAGCCATTTGTTCGGATTCAACCCCTCCTTGGCGGCGAGCTTGCGCGCATCGTCGAGGTGGCCGCTGCCCACGTTGTAGGCGGCGAGGGCGAACCAGGTGCGGTCCGGCTCTTCGATGCTCTCGTCCAGTTGAGCCTTCATGTAGGCCAGGTATTTGGCGCCGCCCATGATGCTCTGCTTCGGATCCAGGCGGTTGGACACGCCCATGGCCTGGGCGGTGTTCTGGGTCAGCATCATCAGGCCACGCACGCCGGTCTTGGATGTGACCGCCGGTTGCCAGAGAGACTCTTGGTAGCCGATGGCTGCGAGCAGGCGCCAATCGACTTTTTCTTTCTTGGCGTAGGCCTTGAAGTGTTGCTCGTACTTGGGCAGCCGTTGCTGCAGGTGTTGGGCAAAGGTGGTCGCGCCCATGTAGCCGAGGACATCGACGTGGCCGTAATAGCGGTCCTTGAGGCGTTGCAGCGTGCCGTTTTTCTGAACCTTGTCCAGGTAGGCATTGATTTCGTTGAGCAGGCTGTTGTCTTCGCCGGGGCCTACCGCCCAACTCTGGCTGCGCGCGTCGCCCAGGTCGAACGCCACGCGCACGTTGGGGAAGTAGACCTGGTTCATCGCCACTTCGTTGGAATCGACGAGGGTCAAGTCGATCTGGCCTTCATCGACCATGCGCAGCAGGTCGACGACTTCAACCGCGTCGGACTCTTCGTATTCGATGCCTGGATACTGCTGCTTCAACTGCGCCAACTGCTCGGCGTGGGTGCTGCCCTTGAGCACCATGATCTTCTTGCCGGCCAGGCCCGCCGCGTCAGTGGGGCGTGACTGGCCGTTGCGGTAGATGATCTGGGGCGTGACTTCCAGATAAGGATGGGAGAACCGCACCTGCTTCTTGCGCGGCTCGCTGCTGACCAGGCCCGCGGCGGCCAATACCGGGCCGTTCGGCTTGCCGATCTGGCTGAACAGGTCATCCAGGTTGTCGGCGGTCTCGATTTTCAGTTCGACCCCCAAATCCTCGGCGAAGCGCTTCACCAGCTCGTATTCGAAGCCGGTCTCACCATTGCGGTCCTGGAAGTAGGTGGCGGGGCTGTTTCGGGTAATGACCCGCAGCACGCCATCCTCCTTTACGCGCTCCAGTGTGTTGGGTTTCTCAACACAACCACTGAGCACCAGGAAGAGTCCGGTTGCGATCAGCCATCTGGCGTACCGCGGACGCAAAGCCGTTGGGGAAAACATCTGCGCAGTATACGCAAACGGCCTCGACCGCCATATATCGACAGCAAAAGGCCAGTCTGCTAGAGATTGCAAAACGTGTCCGCGAGCCAGGCGGGCCGGCGCTCGGCGGGGTTCCTTCCGATAAAAAATAACTCGGGGGCGCGCACCCGATGACCGCGCCAGGGAGCGGCCGGCGGCACGACCGACGTTCGGCTGGCATCACACGTACCGTTTCGGGTGCCGTTGCCAGCGGTTTAGGCTAGAATGCACGGCCTCAAAGCACACCCCTTCCCGAGGCTGTCCCGAAGATGTTGATCCTGCGCGGCGCTCCTGCCCTTTCTGCCTTTCGCCACAGCAAACTTCTTGAGCAACTGAGCCAGAAAGTCCCGGCTGTCAGCGGCTTGTATGCTGAATTCGCTCACTTCGCCGAAGTCACCGGCGGTTTGACCGGCGACGAACAGCAGGTGCTCGCGCGCCTTCTGAAGTACGGTCCAAGTGTTCCGGTCCAGGAGCCAACCGGCCGCCTGTTCCTGGTATTGCCGCGTTTCGGCACCATTTCGCCGTGGTCGAGCAAGGCCAGCGACATCGCCCGCAACTGCGGCCTGGCGAAAGTCCAGCGCCTGGAGCGCGGCATCGCCTTTTATGTCGCCGGTGAGTTCAGCGAGGCCGATGCCCAACTGATCGCCGATGGCCTGCATGACCGCATGACCCAGGTCGTCCTGGGCAACCTGGAACAGGCCGCCGGCCTGTTCAGCCATGCCGAGCCCAAGCCGCTGACCGCCATCGACGTGTTGGGCGGTGGCCGCGCCGCGTTGGAAAAAGCCAACGCCGAGCTGGGCCTGGCCCTGGCCGAAGACGAGATCGACTACCTGGTCAACGCCTTCCAGGGCTTGAAGCGCAACCCGCATGACATCGAACTGATGATGTTCGCCCAGGCCAACTCCGAGCACTGCCGCCACAAGATCTTCAACGCCAGTTGGGACATTGACGGCCAGAGCCAGGAAAAAAGCCTGTTCGGCATGATCAAGAACACCTACCAGATGCACAACGAAGGTGTGCTCTCGGCCTACAAGGACAACGCCGCGGTGATCGTCGGCAACGTCGCCGGTCGTTTCTACCCGAACCCCGAGACCCGCCAGTACGGTGCGGTCCAGGAGCCGGTGCACATCCTGATGAAGGTCGAGACCCATAACCACCCGACCGCCATCGCGCCGTTCCCGGGCGCGTCCACCGGCTCCGGTGGCGAGATCCGCGACGAAGGCGCGACCGGTCGCGGCGCCAAGCCCAAGGCTGGCCTGACCGGCTTCACGGTGTCGAACCTGCAGATCCCGGGCTTCGAACAGCCGTGGGAAAAGCCGTACGGCAAGCCTGAGCGCATCGTCAACGCCCTCGACATCATGATCGAAGGCCCACTGGGCGGCGCGGCGTTCAACAACGAATTCGGCCGTCCGGCCCTGACCGGCTACTTCCGGACCTTCGAACAATCCATCACCACCCCCCGTGGTGAAGAGGTTCGCGGCTACCACAAGCCGATCATGCTTGCGGGCGGCATGGGCAACATTCGCGCCGAACACGTGCAGAAAGGCGAGATCGTGGTTGGCTCCAAGCTGATCGTCCTCGGCGGCCCAGCCATGCTGATCGGCCTGGGTGGCGGCGCGGCTTCGTCCATGGCCACCGGCACCAGCTCGGCAGACCTGGACTTCGCTTCGGTCCAGCGGGAAAACCCGGAAATGGAACGCCGTTGCCAGGAAGTCATCGACCGTTGCTGGCAATTGGGTGAGAACAACCCGATCAGCTTCATCCACGACGTCGGCGCGGGCGGCCTGTCCAACGCCTTCCCGGAGCTGGTCAACGACGGTGGCCGTGGTGGCCGCTTCGAATTGCGCAACATTCCGAACGACGAGCCGGGCATGGCCCCGCACGAAATCTGGAGCAACGAATCCCAGGAACGTTATGTCCTGGCGGTCGGCCCGGCCGACTTCGAGCGCTTCCAGGCCATTTGCGAGCGCGAGCGTTGCCCGTTCGCCGTGGTCGGTGAAGCCACCGCCGAACCGCAACTGACCGTGACCGACAGCCATTTCGGCAACAGCCCGGTGGACATGCCGCTGGAAGTGCTGCTGGGCAAGGCCCCGCGCATGCACCGTTCGGCCGTTCGCGAAACCGAACTGGGCGATGATTTCGATCCGTCCACCCTCGACATCGCCGATTCCATCGAGCGCGTGCTGCATCACCCGGCCGTGGCGAGCAAGAGCTTCCTGATCACCATCGGCGACCGCACCATCACCGGCCTTGTCGCCCGCGACCAGATGGTCGGCCCGTGGCAGGTACCGGTGGCCGACGTGGCCGTGACCGCCACCAGCTTCGACGTCTACACCGGCGAAGCGATGGCCATGGGCGAGCGCACGCCGCTGGCGCTGCTGGACGCCCCGGCGTCGGGCCGCATGGCGATCGGCGAAACCCTGACCAACATCGCGGCTTCGCGCATCGGCAAGATTTCCGACATCAAGCTGTCGGCCAACTGGATGTCCGCCGCCGGTCACCCGGGTGAAGACGCCCGCCTGTACGACACCGTCAAGGCGGTCGGCATGGAGTTGTGCCCTGAGCTGGGCATCACCATTCCGGTGGGCAAGGACTCCATGTCCATGGCCACCCGCTGGAACGATGAAGGCGTGGACAAGAGCGTGACCTCGCCGCTGTCGCTGATCGTGACCGGTTTCGCCCCGGTCACCGACATCCGCCAGACCCTGACCCCGCAACTGCGCATGGACAAGGGCACCACCGACCTGATCCTGATCGACCTGGGCCGTGGCCAGAACCGCATGGGCGCCTCGATCCTGGCCCAGGTGCATGGCAAGCTCGGCTCGCAAGCGCCGGACGTCGACGATGCCGAAGACCTGAAGGCGTTCTTCGCCGTGATCCAGGGCCTCAACGCCGACGGTCACCTGCTGGCCTACCACGACCGTTCCGATGGCGGCTTGCTGACCACCGTGATGGAAATGGCCTTCGCCGGGCACTGCGGCCTGAACCTGACCCTGGACAGCGTCGCCGAATCCGCCGCCGAGATCCCGGCCATCCTGTTCAACGAAGAGTTGGGTGCGGTGATCCAGGTTCGCCAGGACGCCACCCCCGACATCCTCGCCCAGTTCAGCGCCGCCGGCCTGGCCGAGTGCGTCTCGGTGATCGGCCAGCCGATCAATAACGCGCACATCAACATCACCTTCAATGGCGACACCGTCTTCGAGGGCCAGCGTCGCCTGTTGCAGCGCCAGTGGGCCGAGACCAGCTACCAGATCCAGCGCCTGCGCGACAACGCCGACTGCGCCGAGCAGGAATTCGACGCGATCCTGGAAGAAGACAACCCGGGCCTGAGCGCCAAGCTTAGCTACGACGTCAACGACAACGTGGCCGCGCCGTACATCAAGAAAGGCATTCGCCCGCAAGTGGCGGTCCTGCGCGAGCAGGGTGTCAACGGCCAGGTGGAAATGGCGGCGGCGTTCGACCGCGCCGGTTTCAACGCGATCGACGTGCACATGAGCGACATCCTCGCCGGTCGTGTCGACCTGAACGACTTCAAGGGCATGGTCGCCTGCGGCGGCTTCTCCTACGGCGACGTGCTGGGTGCCGGTGAAGGCTGGGCCAAGTCGGCGCTGTTCAACAGCCGTGCCCGCGATGCGTTCCAGGGCTTCTTCGAGCGCACCGACAGCTTCACCCTCGGCGTGTGCAACGGTTGCCAGATGATGTCCAACCTGCACGAGCTGATCCCGGGCAGCGAGTTCTGGCCGCACTTCGTGCGTAACCGTTCCGAGCAGTTCGAAGCCCGCGTCGCGATGGTCCAGGTGCAGGAGTCGAACTCGATCTTCCTGCAGGGCATGGCCGGTTCGCGCATGCCGATCGCCATCGCCCACGGTGAAGGCCATGCGGAGTTCCAGAGCGAGGAAGCGTTGCTCGAAGCCGACCTGTCCGGCTGCGTGTCGCTGCGTTTTGTCGACAACCATGGCAAGGTCACTGAAACCTACCCGGCCAACCCGAACGGCTCGCCGCGCGGGATCACCGGCCTGACCAGCCGCGACGGCCGCGTCACGATCATGATGCCGCACCCAGAGCGGGTGTTCCGCGCGGTGCAGAACTCGTGGCGTTCGGACGACTGGAACGAAGACGCGCCATGGATGCGCATGTTCCGCAACGCGCGCGTCTGGGTGAACTGAGGCGGTGTACAAGCTCTGCTTCTTCGTCCCGGCCAGCCATGTGGACGAAGTCAAAAGCGCCGTATTCGCTGCCGGTGGCGGACGAATCGGCGACTATGACCACTGCGCCTGGCAAGTGCTGGGCCTGGGCCAGTTTCGCCCCTTGGACGGCAGCCAGCCGTTCATTGGCGAAGCCGGGCAGGTCGAGCCGGTCGAGGAGTGGAAGGTTGAGCTGGTGGTGGCCGACGAGTTGATCCGCCCCGTGGTGGAGGCGCTGAAACAGAGCCATCCCTACGAGACACCAGCGTATGAAGTGTGGCGG
>NZ_JAOSHO010001090.1 GCF_025917275.1 Pseudomonas agronomica
CGGTGCAGGCGGCCAGCACGTCAACAAGACCGATTCGGCGATCCGTATCACGCACTTGCCGTCGGGCATCGTGGTCGAATGCCAGGAAGAACGCTCCCAGCACAAGAACCGCGCGCGGGCCATGGCCTGGTTGTCGGCCAAGCTCAACGACCAGCAGACCAGCGCTGCCGCCAACGCCATTGCCAGCGAGCGTAAATTGCTGGTGGGTTCGGGCGACCGTTCCGAGCGGATTCGCACCTACAACTTTGCCCAGGGCCGGGTCACCGACCACCGCGTCAACCTGACCCTGTATTCCCTGGATGAAATCCTTGCCGGCGGCGTCGACGCGGTGATCGAGCCCTTGCTGGCCGA
>NZ_JAOSHO010001091.1 GCF_025917275.1 Pseudomonas agronomica
ACTAATTGTCCGATTCCGGCGCAGCGCAAATCTGCCTCCAGGGTCGTGTTGCAAAAAGCATCCGGCACCTGCTTCTGGATCAATCGTTCCCCGGCCATCGGTTCGAACCGCTCCTGGACCTCTACGCCTGATTGCCCCGGCCAGAATACCGAATCCTCAGAGCGGGACAGATGATGGACATGGATCACGGGCCGCGCCGAATCTCGCCAGTGGGCAAGCAGTTCCAACATGCGCAACTCCGCTTCGCAGTTGTTGCGAGGGCCGAGTCTGGGGTGGAGGATGCCTTTTTGTTGGTCGATGAGGACAAGCGCTGCGTTTTCTCTTAGCTCCATGCCGGTTTTCTCATGCTC
>NZ_JAOSHO010001092.1 GCF_025917275.1 Pseudomonas agronomica
GCGATTCAACCATCACCCTCTCTTCGCAAGCCCTGCACCTCGCTCAATGCACAATAGAATTGGGCGGCAGATGCCCCAGTCGCTCGGTCAGGCGCAGCCGCTGGATCGGATCTTCACTGAGCATCAGCGCGTGCTCAAGGTCGAAGCGTTCAGCGTTAGGGCAGTCGAGGCGCTGGTAAAGACTGGCGCGCGCCAGGTAGTCGGCGGCGTTGGCGTTGCCCATTTCGAGCACTCGCTCGGCATCAATCAGCGCAGCGATGAAGTCATCGTTCGCCAAGTGCAATTGCCGCAGGTTGCGCGACAACCGTTGCAGCATCTGCATCGGCTCGGCATTGACCATATGCTCG
>NZ_JAOSHO010001093.1 GCF_025917275.1 Pseudomonas agronomica
ATCCGCCGGCTTGTGCGCCTTGCACCCGGGCTCTATCGTTTCCCTGTCGCTGACACCAGCGAACAGGCTTGGCGGCCTGGTTTCGAAAGGCGCAACAATACCCCTCAGCGTTATTGCGATGCTTCTGGCATTGGCATTCGTTATGACGGGTTGCGCAAGGATCCCCTCGGGGATACCGGGTTCCTTTCGTTCCGGGCCGCCAACCTTGTGTAATCCGTCACCCCAACTGCTTGGCGGCAGCCGGTGACGGTTCCTATACGAAAGGAGCTTCACTATGTTCAAGATCACACCAAACCCTCCAGAAGCAGACCCCAACTCTCCTTATCTGGACGGCCTCAACGCA
>NZ_JAOSHO010001094.1 GCF_025917275.1 Pseudomonas agronomica
GCGCCCAGCCATGGGACGGCCAGGCATTTTCGCTCGGATGGCGGCCATACCAAGGCCAGCACACCGGCACGCCGCCGCGTATTGCACCGACCTGCGGCCACTTCGCCGCGCACCACAGCCAGGGTTTCTGGCCGCGTGGCTGGAAGTGCAGCAACTGCGCACCCTGGCGACTGAAAACCGCCTGGCACAACGGATGATCGATGACCAACACATCCCGTTGTTGATAGCGCTCCCACGCAAACACCGGACGCTCGCGCAAGGATCTGAAAAAGCGTTGCAGGGGATGCTCATGCATGGGCCGTGGTCCTGGAAATCATTGAGTTGCTCATCTGCTTT
>NZ_JAOSHO010001095.1 GCF_025917275.1 Pseudomonas agronomica
GGGGAATCGGGTTGGCTTCAGACCACTTGCTTCTGCGGCTCCGGCAGGTGACTCGCTCCCAGCACCGCCGGCAGCAACCCCGCCCGCAAATCCGTTCCGCTCGGCTGCTGGTACAGGCCCAGCCCGAACTCCGGCATCACCGCCAGCAGGTAATCGAAGATATCCCCTTGGATGCGCTCGTAGTCGGCCCACACGGTGGTGCCGGTGAAACAGTAGATTTCCAGCGGGATACCTTGGGCGGTGGTCTGTAGCTGGCGGACCATGCAGGTCATGTTCGGCTGGATCTCCGGGTGGCTCTTCAAATAGGCCAGGGCATAGGCCCGGAACGT
>NZ_JAOSHO010001096.1 GCF_025917275.1 Pseudomonas agronomica
TCGCGAGCAAGCTCGCTCCCACAAGGGTTTGTTCAAATTATCAGTGGATTCAACGCTTGGCGATGATGTACACCGCGTGCACGATGCCAGGGATATAACCCAACAGCGTCAGCAGGATATTCAACCAGAAAGCCCCGCCGAAACCGACTTGCAGGAACACACCCAGCGGCGGCAGCAGGATGGCGATGATGATGCGAATGAAATCCATGGATGACTCCCTGATGAGCGATGGCCACGTTGCCATAGCCATGGACACCTGCCCGCTCGTCGGGGTTCAGTAATTGCTCGCGGGACGCCTCGAAAGCGTCCGCCGATAAAAAACGCGGACA
>NZ_JAOSHO010001097.1 GCF_025917275.1 Pseudomonas agronomica
TGGTTTCCTTGAACGGCTTGTATCCCTTGCTCAAGCGCTTGCCCCTGGCGCTCTGGCGAGATGCGAAAAGCCGCCAGACCGCGCTGAAGAATCTGCTGGTGCTGCTCGATGAACGCTCCCGTGGCGAGACCCGTGGACGGACCGCCGAACCGGTCATTGGGGTGCGGTCATGATTGCCCTGCTGAACAAGGTCGCCAACGCGGCGGTGCGGCGTATCGAAGTGGCCGGGGCGTTCGTCGTGCTTGGCATCGTGTTCATGCTGATCCTGCCGTTGCCTACCTCGGTGGTCGATGCGTTGATCGCCATCAACATCTGTATTTCGTGCCT
>NZ_JAOSHO010001098.1 GCF_025917275.1 Pseudomonas agronomica
GGCGATCCTCGGCCGTCAGCCAGGTACCGGCGACGTCGACCATCAACGAGCCTTGCAGGCCAGCGGTCATAGCAATTCCTTAATAACGATGGGCGCCCACGGCGACGCCTGCACGACGACACCGCCAGGCTGCATGCCCGGCAATTCGCGCATCGGCGATGAAAATTGAAACGAACTTGAAAGGAGAATCGGCATGGGCGGCTAGCTTAGCGGATGTAGCCAGCCGCGCCCACCCGTCTGCTATGCCTTGGCGAGCGCCGGAGCCGACTTGCTGCGAGGACGCAATTGCGCTGCCGCCATTGCCTCGTCGGTGACACCGCTTTCGG
>NZ_JAOSHO010001099.1 GCF_025917275.1 Pseudomonas agronomica
GCTTTCGCCACGGGCCAGCAACCGCCGCGCCCGGGCCAGGCGCAACTGGATCAAGTAGGCATGGGGCGCCAGGCCGAAAGCGGCCTTGAACGCGCGGCTCAGGCGAAAACGATCGACACCGGTGGCCCGCGCCAGGTCGTCGAGGCCGATGTCTTCGCTCAGGTGGCTATGCAGATAGTCGCGGGCCTGCTGCGCAACCAACGGCAGGCGCGGGTCGGGATTGATCCGCGCGCGCCAGTGCAAATGTTGGGTGAGGTTCGCCAGCAGCGTGTCGAGGGCGGTCTGGCGGACGATCAGAATGTCTTGCTCGTGCAGGCTCTGGAAA
>NZ_JAOSHO010000011.1 GCF_025917275.1 Pseudomonas agronomica
GCCCGCCGGAAAGTATTTTTGTGTTTCTATGCAACCGTCTTGCGCATGGCTATCATGCGGGCCTCATTATCAGGGCGCAGTCCGCATGCTCACGTTGCTAAAACTTCTGAAGGATGGCCGCTTTCATTCGGGGCAGGCGCTGGGTGTAGCACTGGGTATCAGTCGCAGTGCCGTATGGAAGCAGTTGCAGCACTTGGAGGCGGATTTAGGATTGTCTGTTCATAAGGTTCGAGGTAGGGGGTATCAGTTGGCTAAGCCCCTGTTGCTTTTGGATGCGTCAGAAATCTGCAAAAAAGGCCTTGATGAGTGGCCTGTTCATCTATTCGACTCTATCGACTCCACTAACGCCGAGGCACTGCGTCTCATCGAGCGTGGCGGGGCTGCACCGTTCCTGGTCTTGGCCGAGCGACAGGTCGCGGGTCGCGGGCGTCGAGGCCGTAAGTGGGTCAGTCCGTTTGCTGAAAACCTCTATCACAGCCTGGTGTTACGTATTGACGGCGGTATGCGGCAGCTCGAAGGGTTGAGCCTGGTCGTTGGGCTGGCGGTCATGCATGTGTTGCGTGATATGGGGATCGCAGGTGCGGGGCTTAAATGGCCCAATGATGTCCTGGTGGGTGAGAAAAAAATCGCCGGTATTTTACTTGAGTTGGTGGGGGATCCAGCAGACGTTTGCCATGTTGTCCTTGGGGTCGGGATTAACGTGAATATGCAATCGACTGACGAAGTCGACCAGCAATGGACATCCATGTGTCTTGAGGCGGGCAGGAGTTTCGATCGCAATGAGCTGGTGGCACGATTGGGTGCGAAGCTGCAGCGATATCTGGAGCTTCATCACGCTTCAGGATTTGCTGCGATTCAGTTGGAGTGGGAGCAGTATCATCTTTGGCAGGGGCGGACTGTATCTCTGATTGCCGGTGTTAATAAAATCGACGGTGTTGTGCTGGGCATTGATCATCAGGGTGCGCTGCGTTTGAAGGTAGATGGTGTGGAAAAGAACTTTAGCGGTGGTGAGCTCAGTTTGAGGTTGCGTGATGATTCTTGAGCTCGACTGCGGCAACAGCTTTATCAAATGGCGCGTTCTTCGTCCTGACGGGGTGACGCCAGTCGAGGGTGGCGTGGTCGGCTCTGACGCTGATCTGATGGCTAGCCTGAGTGATACCGAGAAGTTCCAGCTCAAGAAGTGTCGTCTTGTTAGTGTGAGGACCCAGGCGGAGACGGATTTGTTGGTCGCTTCGCTGGTTGAAGCGTTCGGGGTGTCGGTAGTTCGCGCATTGCCTGCCAGGGAAATGGCGGGTGTGCGCAATGGCTACGAAGATCACGAGCGATTAGGGCTCGATCGATGGCTGGCCCTGCTTGGTGGGTTTCATCTCGCTTCGGGGGCGTGCTTGGTCCTGGATTTTGGTACTGCCGTTACGGCTGATTTCGTGGCTGCGGATGGCGGGCATCTCGGAGGGTTCATTTGTCCGGGTATGCCTTTGATGCGTAATCAACTACGTACCCACACGCGTAAGATCCGATACGACGATATGGCAGCCGAGCGGGCCCATGAGAGCCTCGCTCCAGGTCGCGCCACTGTCGAGGCGGTAGAGCGCGGTTGCATGCTGATGCTCAGAGGATTTGTGCTGACTCAGCTTGAATTGGCGCGGCAATATTGGGGAAAGGATTTCGTCGTGTTTCTCACGGGAGGGGATGCCAGTCTGGTATCCGGGGTTGTTCCCGATGCCAAGGTGGTCCCGGATCTGGTTTTTGTCGGTTTGGCGATGGCTTGTCCTTTGTCTTGAGGTTTCTATGCGGTGGCTGTTTCTGTTATTGCTGGTTCTGAATGTCTTCTATTACATCTGGCACCAGCAGGAAGCCCCGCTTCGTGCCAAGGATGTCACCCCGTTGAGTTTGTATCGCGGTTCGCAGCAGGATATCCATCTCTTGAGCGAAACTGCTGATGCGCTGGTCAGGCGTGATTCAGGGCGGTCAGGTGAGGCATCAAAAAACTGTGTCTACTTGGGTGGTTTTGTCCGTCCGGAGCTGGCCAGGCAATTGGACCAGCGCCTGGCTGCCTCAGGCATTGCAAGTCGTTCCGTAGCGTCGAGCTCGCCGAATGTTCCTGAGGGGGGTGGCTTCTGGGTCCAGGTTTCCCAGGAAAACGCGGGAAAGGTAAATGAAACGCTGCTCCAAAACCTTTCTAAAGAATTCAATGAGTTAAAACATAAAATAATGCCATGCGAGGGGGTTGCGCCTGCAGGGTAGTTTGCATAGAATGGCGCCCGCTTCGCAGCGAAGACCTTTAAAGGTAAGCGATACGAAGCACAGTCAACGCAGCTAACCTCAGGTTTTTAATGAGAAAATGCTTGACAGAAGGCTGGCATGATATAGAATGCCGGCTCGCTTAGGAGGGGTTCCCGAGCGGCCAAAGGGATCAGACTGTAAATCTGACGTCTACGACTTCGAAGGTTCGAATCCTTCCCCCTCCACCAGTTTTAGCGTGAGCTGCAAGCTCCGCGGGTATAGTTTAGTGGTAGAACCTCAGCCTTCCAAGCTGATGATGCGGGTTCGATTCCCGCTACCCGCTCCAAGTTTGCAGGTTGTGCAAAGTGTTTCGCTCTTGTAGCTCAGTTGGTAGAGCACACCCTTGGTAAGGGTGAGGTCAGCGGTTCAAATCCGCTCAAGAGCTCCATATAACAAGGCAGATATGAAAATATCTGCCTTTGTTTTAATGGCTTGTGTGACTCGCTAAATTCTTCTCCTAGGGGTGATTTCGATGGCTAAGGAAAAGTTCGAACGTAATAAGCCGCACGTCAACGTTGGCACCATTGGTCACGTCGACCACGGTAAAACCACGCTGACCGCTGCTCTGACCCGTGTCTGCTCCGAAGTTTTCGGTTCGGCCAAGGTTGACTTCGACAAGATCGACAGCGCCCCGGAAGAAAAAGCTCGCGGTATCACCATCAACACCGCTCACGTTGAATACGATTCGGCCGTGCGTCACTACGCGCACGTTGACTGCCCAGGTCACGCCGACTACGTAAAAAACATGATCACCGGTGCTGCCCAGATGGACGGCGCGATCCTGGTTTGCTCGGCCGCCGATGGTCCGATGCCACAAACCCGTGAGCACATCCTGCTGTCCCGTCAGGTAGGCGTTCCGTACATCGTTGTCTTCCTGAACAAGGCTGACATGGTTGACGACGCTGAGCTGCTGGAACTGGTTGAGATGGAAGTGCGCGACCTGCTGAGCACTTACGACTTCCCAGGTGATGACACTCCAATCATCATCGGTTCGGCTCTGATGGCTCTGAACGGCCAAGACGACAACGAAATGGGCACCACTGCTGTCAAGAAGCTGGTGGAAACTCTGGACAGCTACATCCCAGAGCCAGAGCGTGCTATCGACAAGCCGTTCCTGATGCCAATCGAAGACGTATTCTCGATCTCCGGTCGCGGTACTGTTGTGACTGGTCGTGTTGAACGTGGCATCGTCCGTATCCAGGAAGAAGTTGAGATCGTCGGTCTGCGCGACACTCAGAAAACTACCTGCACCGGCGTTGAAATGTTCCGCAAGCTGCTCGACGAAGGTCGTGCTGGCGAGAACTGCGGCGTGCTGCTGCGCGGCACCAAGCGTGACGACGTTGAGCGTGGCCAGGTTCTGGTCAAGCCAGGCACCGTCAAGCCGCACACCAAGTTCACCGCAGAAGTCTACGTTCTGAGCAAGGAAGAAGGCGGTCGTCACACTCCGTTCTTCAAAGGCTACCGTCCACAGTTCTACTTCCGTACAACTGACGTGACTGGTAACTGCGAGCTGCCAGAAGGCGTTGAAATGGTAATGCCAGGTGACAACATTCAGATGACTGTTACCCTGATCAAGACCATCGCAATGGAAGATGGCCTGCGTTTCGCTATCCGTGAAGGCGGTCGTACCGTTGGCGCCGGCGTCGTAGCGAAAGTCATCGAGTAAACAGTTGTAATGTCTTTTTCGGGCCGGCATAATGGTCGGCCTGATTTTGTTTTAGGTCAGTAGCTCAATTGGCAGAGCGACGGTCTCCAAAACCGTAGGTTGGGGGTTCGATTCCCTCCTGACCTGCCAGATTCACTCGGTGTGTCTGGCTTTCTTTTCACAGGATCTTCATAGATGACTCCTAAAGCTGAAGCTCAAGGCTCTCGCTTCGATCTGCTCAAGTGGCTAGTAGTAGTCGCTTTGGTGGTTGTTGGCGTTGTTGGCAATCAGTATTTTTCTGCTTCGCCGATCCTGTACCGTGTACTTGCATTGCTTGCTATTGCTGCTGTTGCTGCCTTTGTAGGCTTGCAGACGGCGAAGGGCAAGTCTTTCTTCGTACTCGCAAAGGAAGCTCGCACCGAGATTCGTAAAGTCGTATGGCCGACTCGCCAAGAAACCACGCAGACCACGTTGATCGTTGTGGCTGTTGTTCTGGTGATGGCGTTGCTGTTGTGGGGGCTTGATTCCCTGCTCGGCTGGCTTGTTTCCTTGATTGTTGGCTAAGGGTGTCCCGTGGCTAAGCGTTGGTACGTTGTGCATGCTTACTCGGGTTACGAGAAGCATGTTATGCGCTCGCTGATAGAGCGTGTGAAGCTGGCTGGCATGGAAGATGGCTTTGGCGAGATTCTGGTTCCCACTGAAGAAGTGGTTGAAATGCGTAATGGCCAGAAGCGCAAAAGCGAACGCAAGTTCTTTCCGGGCTATGTGCTGGTACAGATGGATATGAACGAAGGGACTTGGCACTTGGTCAAGGATACCCCTCGTGTGATGGGCTTCATTGGCGGTACCGCCGACAAGCCTGCGCCGATCACCGATAAAGAGGCGGAAGCGATTCTGCGTCGCGTCGCTGATGGTAGCGACAAGCCGAAGCCGAAAACGTTGTTTGAACCAGGTGAGGTTGTACGTGTCACCGACGGTCCATTCGCTGATTTCAACGGCACGGTTGAAGAAGTTAACTACGAAAAGAGCCGGATCCAAGTGGCAGTGCTCATTTTCGGTCGCTCTACTCCGGTAGAGCTGGAGTTCAGTCAGGTCGAAAAGGTCTGATTGAACAGGCATCCCAACCCCGCAGCCCAAGGCTGTGGGGTTTTGTCGTCACTGGGATAAACGCGCAAGCAACCGGGGAGCCTTTCGAGGCGTTCGAACCCGTAATTGGAGTGCCTCATGGCCAAGAAGATTACCGCTTACATCAAGCTGCAAGTGAAGGCCGCTCAGGCTAACCCAAGCCCACCTGTTGGTCCTGCTCTGGGTCAGCACGGCGTGAACATCATGGAATTCTGCAAGGCCTTCAACGCCCGTACTCAGGGTCTTGAGCCAGGTCTGCCGACTCCAGTGATCATCACTGTCTACAGCGACCGTAGCTTCACTTTCGAAACAAAAAGCACCCCTGCTTCGGTTCTGCTGAAGAAGGCTGCAGGTTTGACCAGCGGCTCCGCTCGTCCAAACACCGTTAAGGTTGGCACCGTTACCCGTGCTCAGCTGGAAGAAATCGCGAAAACCAAAAACGCGGATCTGACTGCAGCTGATATGGATGCAGCCGTGCGTACTATCGCCGGTTCTGCTCGTAGCATGGGCCTTAACGTGGAGGGTGTGTAATGGCTAAGCTGACCAAGCGTCAAAAGGCTATCGCCGGCAAAATCGAAGCAGGCAAGGCCTACAACTTTGTAGACGCCGCTGCACTGCTGGCCGAGCTGTCGACTGTCAAGTTCAGCGAGTCGTTCGACGTTGCTGTGAACCTGGGCGTTGACCCACGTAAATCCGACCAGGTCGTACGTAGCGCTACCGTGCTGCCACACGGCACTGGCAAAACCGTTCGTGTTGCCGTGTTCACCCAGGGTCCAGCAGCTGAAGCTGCTCTGGCTGCTGGCGCTGATCGCGTAGGCATGGACGATCTGGCTGCTGAAATGAAAGGCGGCGACCTGAACTATGACGTCGTGATCGCATCCCCGGATGCCATGCGCGTTGTAGGCCAGCTGGGTCAGATCCTCGGTCCACGTGGCCTGATGCCTAACCCTAAAGTCGGCACCGTAACCCCAGACGTAGCCACCGCGGTCAAGAACGCCAAGGCTGGTCAGGTTCGTTATCGCACCGACAAAAACGGCATTATCCACACTTCCGTTGGCAAGATTGGCTTCGACGCCGTCAAGCTGAAGGAAAACGTTGAGGCCCTGATCGCTGATCTGAAGCGCATCAAACCAGCTTCTTCGAAAGGTATCTACGTCAAGCGCGTTACCCTGAGCACCACTATGGGCCCAGGTCTGATCATTGATCAGAGCTCGCTCGACGCGTAAGACAAAGGTTGGCGCAAGCGATTGCGCCAGTCGACATATTGGGGTCCCTGCCTGGCGGGGGCTGTCCAAGACCGTAGGCGACGCAAGTCTTAAACCACAAGCCTACGCAGATGGTGCTCCCGGTTCCTTACCGAATCAGACACCAAAACGACATTCGGTTTCGATCGGATGAAACGGTAACAAGCAGGAGTTAAACCCGTGGCAATTAAACTCGAAGACAAGAAGGCCATCGTCGCTGAAGTCAACGAGGCTGCCAAAGCTGCTCTGTCCGCTGTCGTGGCTGATGCCCGTGGCGTAACAGTAGGCGCTATGACCGGACTCCGTAAAGAGGCTCGTGAAGCTGGCGTTTACGTACGTGTAGTACGTAACACCCTGCTCAAGCGCGCTGTTGCTGACACTGAATACAGTGTCCTCAACGACGTGTTCACCGGCCCGACCTTGATCGCATTCTCCACCCAACATCCTGGCGCTGCTGCCCGTTTGTTCAAGGAATTCGCCAAAGGTCAGGACAAGTTCGAGATTAAGGCAGCTGCGTTCGAGGGCAAGTTCCTCGCAGCTAACCAGATCGACGTATTGGCAACTCTGCCGACCCGTGACGAAGCAATTTCTCAGCTGATGAGCGTGATGCAAGGCGCAACCAGCAAATTGGCTCGTACCCTGGCGGCACTGCGCGACCAGAAAGAAGCTGCCGCAGCCTAAGGCTCGACAACCCTTTCCGCGTTTTTTGTTTATTTCGATGGTCGCGTAGGCCGTCCCCCAATTCAGGAATTTAGTTTCATGACTATCTCTCAAAACGACATCCTCGAAGCCGTTGCCAACATGTCCGTAATGGAAGTTGTTGAGCTGATCAAAGCTTTCGAAGAAAAATTCGGTGTTACCGCTGCTGCTGCTTCCGCTGGTCCAGCTGTTGCTGCTGCCGTTGCTGAAGAGCAAACCGAATTCAACGTCATGCTGACCGAAGCTGGCGAGAAGAAAGTAAACGTGATCAAGGCTGTACGTGAACTGACCGGTCTGGGCCTGAAAGAAGCCAAGGCTGTAGTTGACGGCGCTCCTGCCATGGTTCTGGAAGCTGTTGCCAAAGACGCAGCTGACAAAGCCAAAGCAGTTCTGGAAGAAGCAGGCGCTAAAGTCGAGCTGAAGTAAGCATCGACTTTGCGTCTCCAGCCCGAGCGTTAAGCGACAGGCTGATGGCTGGTGGCTCTTGCCACCGGCCTTTTTCCGTTATTGGCAGCCGACTGGGTCGGTGCTGATCGCGAGCTGTAACCACCCGATGTGGTGGCGCAAACCATGGGGTTTGCACGATTTTCTGGCTGCTCCCGTCGGGAGGGGCCAAACAAGCAGGTGACCAAGCTGGGGAACGCTGATGGCTTACTCATATACTGAGAAAAAACGTATCCGCAAGGACTTTAGCAAGTTGCCGGACGTCATGGATGTGCCGTACCTCCTGGCCATCCAGCTGGATTCGTATCGTGAATTCTTGCAAGCGGGAGCGACTAAAGATCAGTTCCGCGACGTGGGCCTGCATGCGGCCTTCAAATCCGTTTTCCCGATCATCAGCTACTCCGGCAATGCTGCGCTGGAGTACGTCGGTTATCGCCTGGGCGAACCGGCATTTGATGTCAAAGAATGCGTATTGCGCGGTGTAACTTACGCCGTACCTTTGCGGGTAAAAGTGCGCCTGATCATTTTCGACAAAGAATCGTCGAACAAAGCGATCAAGGACATCAAAGAGCAAGAAGTCTACATGGGTGAAATCCCCCTGATGACTGAAAACGGTACCTTCGTAATCAATGGTACCGAGCGTGTAATCGTTTCCCAGCTGCACCGTTCCCCGGGCGTGTTCTTCGACCACGACCGTGGCAAGACGCACAGCTCCGGCAAACTGCTCTACTCCGCGCGCATCATTCCTTACCGCGGTTCGTGGTTGGACTTCGAGTTTGACCCGAAAGACTGCGTATTCGTGCGTATCGACCGTCGTCGCAAGCTGCCTGCATCGGTACTGCTGCGCGCGCTCGGCTATACCACCGAGGAAGTGCTGGACGCGTTCTACACCACCAACGTATTCCATGTGCAGGGTGAAAACCTGAGCCTGGAATTGGTGCCTCAGCGCCTGCGCGGTGAAATCGCGGTCCTCGATATCCAGGACGACAAAGGCAAGGTTATTGTCGAGCAAGGTCGTCGTATTACCGCTCGTCACATCAACCAGCTGGAAAAAGCCGGGATCAAAGAGCTGCAAGTGCCAATGGACTATGTCCTGGGTCGCACTAGTGCCAAGGTCATCGTGCATCCAGCCACTGGCGAAATCATCGCTGAGTGCAACACCGAACTGACCGTCGAGATCCTGGCGAAAATCGTCAAGGCCCAGGTCGTTCGTATCGAGACCCTGTACACCAACGACATCGACTGCGGTCCGTTCATCTCCGACACGCTGAAGATCGACTCCACCGGCAACCAACTGGAAGCCTTGGTCGAGATCTATCGCATGATGCGTCCTGGCGAGCCGCCAACCAAGGATGCCGCCGAGACCCTGTTCAACAACCTGTTCTTCAGCCCTGAGCGCTATGACCTGTCTGCGGTCGGCCGGATGAAGTTCAACCGTCGCATCGGTCGTACCGAGATCGAAGGTTCGGGCGTGCTGAACAAGGATGACATCGTTGCGGTCCTCAAGACCCTGGTCGACATCCGTAACGGCAAAGGCATCGTCGATGACATCGACCACCTGGGTAACCGTCGTGTTCGCTGCGTAGGCGAGATGGCCGAGAACCAGTTCCGTGTTGGCCTGGTGCGCGTAGAGCGTGCGGTCAAGGAACGCCTGTCGATGGCTGAAAGCGAAGGCCTGATGCCGCAAGACCTGATCAACGCCAAGCCTGTGGCTGCGGCGGTGAAGGAGTTCTTCGGTTCGAGCCAGCTGTCCCAGTTCATGGACCAGAACAACCCGCTGTCCGAGATCACCCACAAGCGTCGTGTTTCCGCACTCGGCCCGGGCGGTCTGACTCGTGAGCGTGCAGGCTTCGAAGTTCGTGACGTACACCCGACTCACTACGGTCGCGTATGCCCGATCGAAACGCCGGAAGGTCCGAACATCGGTCTGATCAACTCCCTGGCTGCCTATGCGCGCACCAACCAGTACGGCTTCCTTGAAAGCCCGTACCGCGTGGTGAAAGACGCCCTGGTTACCGACGAGATCGTTTTCCTGTCCGCCATCGAAGAAGCTGATCATGTGATCGCCCAGGCTTCGGCCACGATGAACGAGAAGAAAGTCCTGGTCGACGAGCTGGTAGCTGTTCGTCACTTGAACGAGTTCACCGTCAAGGCGCCGGAAGACGTCACCTTGATGGACGTATCGCCGAAGCAGGTAGTTTCGGTTGCAGCGTCGCTGATCCCGTTCCTCGAGCACGACGACGCCAACCGTGCGTTGATGGGTTCGAACATGCAGCGTCAGGCTGTACCTACCCTGCGTGCCGACAAGCCGCTGGTTGGTACTGGTATGGAGCGCAACGTTGCTCGCGACTCCGGCGTTTGCGTCGTGGCTCGTCGTGGCGGTGTGATCGACTCCGTCGACGCCAGCCGTATCGTGGTTCGTGTTGCCGATGACGAAGTAGAGCCGGGCGAAGCCGGTGTCGACATCTACAACCTGACCAAGTACACCCGCTCGAACCAGAACACCTGCATCAACCAGCGTCCGCTGGTGAGCAAGGGTGATCGGGTTCAGCGCAGCGACATCATGGCCGACGGCCCGTCCACCGACATGGGTGAGCTGGCTCTGGGTCAGAACATGCGCATCGCGTTCATGGCATGGAACGGCTTCAACTTCGAAGACTCCATCTGCCTGTCCGAGCGTGTGGTTCAGGAAGACCGCTTCACCACGATCCACATCCAGGAACTGACCTGCGTGGCTCGTGACACCAAGCTTGGCCCAGAGGAAATCACTGCGGACATCCCGAACGTGGGTGAAGCTGCACTGAACAAGCTGGACGAAGCCGGTATCGTTTACGTAGGTGCTGAAGTAGGCGCAGGCGACATCCTGGTCGGCAAGGTCACTCCGAAAGGCGAGACCCAACTGACTCCGGAAGAGAAACTGCTGCGTGCGATCTTCGGTGAAAAAGCCAGCGACGTAAAAGACACCTCCCTGCGCGTGCCTACCGGCACCAAGGGTACTGTCATCGACGTACAGGTCTTCACCCGTGACGGCGTTGAGCGTGATGCTCGTGCACTGTCCATCGAGAAGACTCAGCTCGACGAGATCCGCAAGGACCTGAACGAAGAGTTCCGTATCGTTGAAGGCGCGACTTTCGAACGTCTGCGCTCCGCTCTGGTCGGCCACAAAGCCGAAGGCGGCGCCGGCCTGAAGAAAGGTCAGGAGATCACCGACGAAGTTCTCGACGGTCTTGAGCACGGCCAGTGGTTCAAACTGCGCATGGCTGAAGATGCTCTGAACGAGCAGCTCGAGAAGGCCCAGGCCTACATCGTTGATCGCCGCCGTCTGCTGGACGACAAGTTCGAAGACAAGAAGCGCAAGCTGCAGCAGGGCGATGACCTGGCTCCAGGCGTGCTGAAAATCGTCAAGGTTTACCTGGCAATCCGTCGCCGCATCCAGCCGGGCGACAAGATGGCCGGTCGTCACGGTAACAAGGGTGTGGTCTCCGTGATCATGCCGGTTGAAGACATGCCGCACGATGCCAATGGCACCCCGGTCGATGTGGTCCTCAACCCGTTGGGCGTACCTTCGCGTATGAACGTTGGTCAGATCCTTGAAACCCACCTGGGCCTAGCGGCCAAGGGCTTGGGCGAGAAGATCAACCGTATGATCGAAGAGCAGCGCAAAGTCGCAGACCTGCGCAAGTTCCTGCACGAGATCTACAACGAGATCGGCGGGCGCAACGAAGAGCTGGACACCTTCTCCGACCAGGAAATCCTGGACCTGGCGAAGAACCTGCGCGGCGGCGTGCCAATGGCTACCCCGGTGTTCGACGGTGCCAAGGAAAGCGAAATCAAGGCCATGCTGAAACTGGCAGACCTGCCGGAAAGCGGCCAGATGCAGCTGTTCGACGGTCGTACCGGCAACAAGTTCGAGCGTCCGGTTACCGTTGGCTACATGTACATGCTGAAGCTGAACCACTTGGTAGACGACAAGATGCACGCTCGTTCTACCGGTTCTTACAGCCTGGTTACCCAGCAGCCGCTGGGTGGTAAGGCGCAGTTCGGTGGTCAGCGTTTCGGGGAGATGGAGGTCTGGGCACTGGAAGCATACGGTGCTGCATACACTCTGCAAGAAATGCTCACAGTGAAGTCGGACGATGTGAACGGCCGGACCAAGATGTACAAAAACATCGTGGACGGCGATCACCGTATGGAGCCGGGCATGCCCGAGTCCTTCAACGTGTTGATCAAGGAAATTCGTTCCCTCGGCATCGATATCGATCTGGAAACCGAATAACACGTGACGCGAATCGAGAGCGGGGCTGTATAGCCCGCTCTCTGCTCCGCCAGGAGGAAAGGCCTTGAAAGACCTACTGAATTTGCTGAAAAACCAGGGTCAAGTCGAAGAGTTCGACGCCATCCGTATTGGATTGGCCTCGCCTGAGATGATCCGTTCGTGGTCGTTCGGTGAAGTTAAAAAGCCGGAAACCATCAACTACCGTACGTTCAAACCCGAGCGTGACGGCCTGTTCTGCGCCAAGATCTTTGGCCCGGTAAAGGATTACGAGTGCCTGTGCGGTAAGTACAAGCGCTTGAAGCATCGCGGCGTGATCTGCGAGAAGTGCGGCGTTGAAGTCGCGCTGGCAAAGGTTCGTCGTGAGCGCATGGCGCACATCGAACTGGCCTCGCCAGTTGCTCACATCTGGTTCCTGAAATCGCTGCCGTCCCGTATCGGCCTGCTGATGGACATGACCCTGCGTGATATCGAACGCGTTCTCTACTTCGAGAGCTATGTCGTTATCGATCCAGGCATGACCACCCTTGAAAAAGGTCAGCTGCTCAACGACGAGCAGTACTTCGAAGCGCTGGAAGAGTTCGGCGACGATTTCGATGCCCGCATGGGTGCCGAAGCTGTCCGCGAACTGCTGCACGCTATCGACCTGGAGCACGAGATTGGTCGTCTGCGCGAAGAGATTCCGCAAACCAACTCCGAAACCAAGATCAAGAAGCTGTCCAAGCGTCTGAAGTTGATGGAAGCCTTCCAGGGCTCCGGCAACCTGCCAGAGTGGATGGTGCTGACCGTTCTGCCGGTCCTGCCGCCAGACCTGCGTCCACTGGTTCCGCTCGATGGCGGTCGCTTCGCGACTTCCGACCTCAACGATCTGTATCGTCGAGTGATCAACCGTAACAACCGCTTGAAGCGTCTGCTTGACCTGTCCGCTCCGGACATCATCGTGCGCAACGAAAAGCGTATGTTGCAGGAAGCGGTCGACGCACTGCTCGACAACGGTCGTCGTGGCCGCGCTATTACCGGTTCGAACAAGCGTCCTCTGAAATCCCTGGCTGACATGATCAAGGGTAAGCAAGGTCGTTTCCGTCAGAACTTGCTCGGTAAGCGTGTTGACTACTCCGGCCGTTCGGTAATTACCGTAGGCCCGACCCTGCGTCTGCACCAATGCGGCCTGCCAAAGAAAATGGCCCTGGAGCTGTTCAAGCCGTTCATCTTCGGCAAGCTGGAAATGCGTGGTCTTGCGACCACCATCAAAGCCGCCAAGAAAATGGTCGAGCGCGAACTGCCAGAGGTCTGGGACGTTCTCGCCGAAGTGATTCGCGAACACCCAGTGCTGCTCAACCGTGCACCGACCCTTCACCGTCTGGGCATCCAGGCGTTTGAACCGGTACTGATCGAAGGCAAGGCTATCCAGCTGCACCCTCTGGTCTGTGCTGCGTACAACGCCGACTTCGACGGCGACCAGATGGCCGTGCACGTACCGCTGACGCTGGAAGCCCAGCTTGAAGCGCGTGCGTTGATGATGTCGACCAACAACATCCTGTCGCCAGCCAACGGTGAGCCAATCATCGTTCCGTCCCAGGACGTTGTATTGGGTCTGTACTACATGACTCGTGAAGCGATCAACGCCAAGGGCGAAGGTCGTGTGTTCGCGGATCTGCAGGAAGTCGACCGTGTGTTCCGTGCTGGCGAAGCCGCACTGCACGCCAAGATCAAGGTGCGGATCAATGAAACCGTAAACGATCGTGATGGCAACAGCGTGACCAACACTCGCATCGTCGACACCACTGTCGGCCGTGCGCTGTTGTTCCAGGTTGTGCCAAAAGGCTTGTCGTTCGATGTCGTCAACCTGCCGATGAAGAAAAAGGCGATCTCCAAGCTGATCAACCAGTGCTACCGCGTGGTTGGTCTGAAAGAGACCGTGATCTTCGCCGACCAGTTGATGTACACCGGTTTTGCCTATTCGACCATCTCCGGCGTTTCCATCGGTGTTAACGACTTCGTTATCCCTGATGAAAAAGCCCGCATCATCGGTGCTGCCACCGAAGAAGTGAAAGAGATCGAAAGCCAGTACGCGTCCGGCCTGGTAACCCAGGGCGAGAAGTACAACAAGGTAATCGACCTTTGGTCCAAGGCGAACGACGAAGTTTCCAAGGCGATGATGGCCAACCTCTCGAAAGAGAAAGTCATCGACCGCCACGGCAACGAAGTTGACCAGGAATCGTTCAACTCGATGTACATGATGGCCGACTCGGGTGCGCGGGGTTCTGCTGCGCAGATCCGTCAGCTCGCCGGTATGCGTGGCCTGATGGCCAAGCCGGACGGTTCCATCATCGAGACGCCGATCACTGCGAACTTCCGTGAAGGTTTGAGCGTACTCCAGTACTTCATCTCCACTCACGGTGCTCGTAAAGGTCTCGCGGATACCGCATTGAAGACAGCGAACTCCGGTTACCTGACTCGTCGTCTGGTAGACGTGGCGCAAGACTTGGTCGTGACCGAGATCGATTGCGGCACCGAGCATGGCCTGGTCATGACGCCGCACATCGAAGGCGGCGACGTTGTCGAGCCATTGGGTGAGCGCGTATTGGGTCGTGTCATTGCCCGTGACGTATTCAAGCCAGGTACCGAGGACGTCATCGTTCCTGCTGGCACCCTGGTTGACGAGAAGTGGGTCGAATTCATCGAGCTCAACAGCATCGATGAAGTGATCGTGCGTTCGCCAATCAGCTGCGAAACCCGCTATGGCATCTGCGCCAAGTGCTACGGTCGCGACCTGGCACGTGGTCACCAGGTGAACATCGGTGAAGCGGTCGGCGTTATCGCTGCCCAGTCCATCGGTGAGCCGGGTACCCAGCTGACCATGCGTACGTTCCACATCGGTGGTGCGGCAAGCCGGACCTCCGCAGCCGACAGCGTCCAGGTGAAGAATGGCGGTACCGTCCGCCTGCACAACCTGAAGCACGTTGAGCGAGTGGATGGTCACCTGGTGGCAGTGTCGCGTTCCGGTGAGCTGGCAATTGCCGACGACTTCGGTCGTGAGCGCGAGCGCTACAAGCTGCCGTACGGTGCTGTGATTTCGGTGAAGGAAGGTGACAAGGTCGACGCTGGTGCCATCGTGGCCAAGTGGGATCCGCACACTCACCCAATCGTTACCGAGATGAAAGGTACCGTGACCTACGTGGGCATGGAAGAAGGCATCACGATCAAGCGTCAGACTGACGAATTGACCGGTATGACCAACATCGAAGTACTCGACGCAAAAGATCGTCCAGCTGCGGGCAAGGACATCCGTCCAGCCGTGAAGATGGTCGACGACAACGGCAAGGATTTGTTGCTGCCAGGCACTGACGTAATTGCTCAGTACTTCCTGCCAGCCAACGCCCTGGTCGGTGTAGCGGATGGTGCGAAGATCGCGATCGGCGATGTTATCGCTCGTATCCCGCAAGAGACTTCGAAAACTCGCGACATCACCGGTGGTCTGCCGCGTGTTGCCGACTTGTTCGAGGCCCGTCGTCCGAAAGAAGCCTCGATTCTGGCTGAAGTCAGCGGCACCATCGCGTTCGGTAAAGAGACCAAAGGCAAGCGCCGTCTGGTTATCACCCCGAACGACGGTACCGATCCGTACGAAGAGCTGATTCCGAAGTGGCGCCACCTGAACGTGTTCGAAGGCGAACAGGTAAACCGCGGCGAAGTTATCTCGGACGGTCCGAGCGATCCACACGACATCCTGCGTCTGCTGGGTGTGAGTGCGCTGGCCAAGTACATCGTGAACGAGATCCAGGACGTTTACCGTCTGCAAGGCGTGAAGATCAACGACAAGCACATCGAGACCATCCTGCGTCAGATGCTGCGTAAGGTCGAGATCGCTGAATCCGGCGACTCGAGTTTCATCAAGGGCGACCAGATGGAATTGACTCACGTGCTGGTAGAGAACGAGCGTCTGAGCGGCGAAGACAAGTTTGTCTCCAAGTTCACTCGCGTTCTGCTGGGTATCACCAAGGCGTCGCTGTCCACCGAATCGTTCATCTCGGCGGCTTCCTTCCAGGAAACCACCCGCGTACTGACCGAAGCGGCGGTAACCGGCAAGCGCGATTACCTGCGCGGCCTGAAAGAAAACGTGGTCGTGGGTCGTCTGATCCCGGCCGGTACCGGTTTGGCCTATCACAGCGAGCGCAAGCGTCGCCGTGATGCAGACAAGCCGTTGCGCGTAAGCGCCAGTGAAGTGGAAGCTGCACTGACCGAAGCACTGAACTCGAGCGGTAACTGAGTTCGGCGTTGATTGAGTGCCTGGCCCTGGTCATCCCGTTCGGCGGATCGAGACAAATTGTCGAGATCTGGCGGGCGGGGAGGTCGGGGCCTTGCCTTGACTGGGGACAAGATCCTCTTTAGACTCTTGATCCCCTAAATTTGGCGGGAATTCGTTCCTGCCATTTTGCTTTTCTTGCAAGACAATAGCGTCGCAAGACAACAGTGGAGCTAGTAGATGGCAACTATCAACCAGCTGGTACGTCAGCCGCGTAAGCGTATCGTCGAGAAATCCGACGTGCCTGCGCTGCAGAACTGCCCGCAACGTCGTGGCGTATGCACCCGTGTGTATACCACCACGCCGAAAAAACCTAACTCGGCACTGCGTAAAGTATGCCGTGTGCGTCTGACCAACGGTTTCGAGGTTTCCTCGTACATCGGTGGTGAAGGCCACAACCTGCAAGAGCACAGCGTGGTACTGATCCGCGGCGGTCGTGTAAAAGACTTGCCAGGTGTTCGTTACCACACCGTTCGCGGTTCTTTGGATACTTCCGGCGTTAAAGGTCGTAACCAGGGTCGTTCGAAGTACGGTACCAAGCGTCCGAAGTAATCGGCCGTTTTGCAGTTTTTCATTTTTATTGAGTCGATAAGAGTAAGGTCGGGCACGCATCTGCTGTCCCGGGCTAACCTGAAGACCGCTTGAGGGCTTATCATGCCAAGACGTCGCGTAGCAGCCAAACGTGAGATTCTGGACGATCCGAAATACGGAAGCCAGATTCTCGCCAAGTTCATGAACCACGTTATGGAAAGCGGCAAGAAAGCCGTTGCCGAGCGTATCGTTTATGGCGCACTGGACAAAGTTAAGGAACGCAAGAACAGCGATCCCCTGGAAATCTTCGAGAAAGCTCTCGACGCCATCGCTCCGCTGGTCGAAGTGAAGTCGCGCCGTGTAGGCGGTGCTACTTACCAGGTTCCGGTCGAAGTTCGTCCTTCCCGTCGTAACGCCCTGGCAATGCGCTGGCTGGTAGACTTCGCCCGCAAGCGCGGCGAGAAGTCCATGGCCCTGCGTTTGGCTGGTGAACTGTTGGACGCTGCTGAAGGTAAAGGTGCTGCAGTTAAGAAGCGTGAAGACGTGCACCGTATGGCTGAAGCCAACAAGGCTTTCTCGCACTACCGCTTCTAATTTTAGCGTCACTCAATTTGCGAGGGCTTTATGGCTCGTACTACACCGATTAACCGCTACCGTAACATCGGTATCGTTGCTCACGTGGATGCTGGTAAAACCACCACCACCGAGCGCGTCCTTTTTTACACCGGCAAAAGTCACAAAATGGGCGAGGTGCATGACGGCGCCGCGACCACAGACTGGATGGTTCAGGAGCAGGAGCGTGGTATTACCATTACTTCTGCTGCTATCACCGCCTTCTGGAAAGGTTCTGAGAAGCAGTACCCGCACGAGCATCGTTTCAACGTTATCGATACCCCGGGCCACGTAGACTTCACCATTGAAGTTGAGCGTTCCCTGCGTGTACTCGACGGCGCGGTCGTTGTGTTCTGTGGTACTTCGGGTGTTGAGCCTCAGTCGGAAACCGTATGGCGTCAGGCCAACAAATACGGCGTTCCACGTCTTGTTTATGTAAACAAGATGGACCGTGCTGGCGCCAACTTCCTGCGCGTGATCGGTCAGATCAAGCAGCGTCTGGGTCACACTCCGGTGCCTATCCAGCTCGCTATCGGTTCGGAAGACAACTTCCAGGGCCAGATCGACCTGATCAACATGCAGGCCGTGTACTGGAATGACTCCGACAAGGGTATGGTCCCTGTTCGCAAGGACATTCCTGCCGAGCTGTTGGAAGAAGCCGAGCAATGGCGCAGCAACATGGTTGAGGCAGCAGCCGAAGCCAGCGAAGAGCTGATGAACAAGTACCTCGAAGGTGAAGAGCTCACCAACGACGAAATCAAGGCCGCTCTGCGTCAGCGTACTATCGCTGGTGAGATCGTTCTGGCTGTTTGCGGTTCTTCCTTCAAGAACAAGGGTGTTCCCCTGGTTCTCGACGCCGTGATCGACTTCCTGCCTGCTCCAACCGACATTCCTGCTATCAAGGGTTCCAACCCTGATAACGAGGAAGAGGAAATGGAGCGTCACGCAAGTGATGACGAGCCGTTCGCGGCCTTGGCATTCAAGATCGCTACCGACCCATTCGTGGGTACCTTGACCTTTGTTCGAGTTTACTCGGGCGTGTTGGCATCCGGCGACGGCGTGATCAACTCGGTGAAAGGCAAGAAAGAGCGCGTGGGTCGTATGGTGCAGATGCACGCAAACGCCCGTGAAGAAATCAAGGAAGTGCGCGCTGGCGACATCGCGGCCTTGATCGGCATGAAGGACGTCACCACTGGCGAGACCTTGTGCAACGCTGACAAGCCAATCATCCTGGTTCGCATGGACTTCCCGGAGCCGGTTATTTCGGTTGCCGTTGAGCCTAAGACCAAGGATGACCAGGAAAAAATGGGTATCGCTCTGGGCAAGCTTGCTCAGGAAGACCCGTCTTTCCGTGTCAAGACTGATGAAGAGACTGGTCAGACGATCATCTCCGGCATGGGCGAGCTGCACCTGGACATCCTGGTTGACCGGATGCGCCGTGAGTTCAACGTCGAAGCCAACATCGGTAAGCCTCAGGTTTCCTATCGTGAGCGCATCACGAAGAGCTGTGAAATCGAAGGCAAGTTCGTTCGCCAGTCCGGCGGTCGTGGCCAGTTCGGTCACTGCTGGATCCGTTTTGCTCCTGCTGACGAAGGTCAGGAAGGTCTGCAATTCCTGAACGAAGTCGTAGGTGGTGTGGTTCCGAAGGAATACATCCCGGCGATCCAGAAGGGTATCGAAGAGCAGATGAAGAACGGCGTAGTTGCCGGCTATCCGCTGATCGGCCTGAAGGCGACCGTGTTCGACGGTTCTTACCACGACGTCGACTCCAACGAGATGGCGTTCAAGGTGGCTGCTTCCATGGCTACCAAGCAACTGGCCCAGAAGGGCGGTGGTGAGTTGCTTGAACCTATCATGGCGGTAGAAGTCGTTACGCCTGAAGACTACATGGGTGATGTCATGGGCGACCTTAACCGTCGTCGTGGCATGATTCTGGGTATGGAAGATACGGTTTCCGGCAAGGTTATCCGCGCCGAGGTTCCGTTGGGTGAGATGTTCGGTTACGCAACCGACGTTCGCTCCATGTCTCAGGGTCGCGCAAGCTACTCTATGGAATTCAAAAAATACAATACAGCTCCGTCGCATATCGTCGAGACTGTTACCAAAAAGCAAGGCTGATCCAGCCCCTTTAAGCTAGGAGTTAATTGTCGTGGCTAAAGAAAAATTTGAACGGAACAAACCGCACGTCAACGTTGGCACCATCGGCCACGTTGACCACGGTAAAACTACCCTGACCGCTGCTCTGACCCGTGTCTGCTCCGAAGTTTTCGGTTCGGCCAAGGTTGACTTCGACAAGATCGACAGCGCCCCGGAAGAAAAAGCTCGCGGTATCACCATCAACACCGCTCACGTTGAATACGATTCGGCCGTGCGTCACTACGCACACGTTGACTGCCCAGGTCACGCCGACTACGTAAAAAACATGATCACCGGTGCTGCCCAGATGGACGGCGCGATCCTGGTTTGCTCGGCCGCCGATGGTCCGATGCCACAAACCCGTGAGCACATCCTGCTGTCCCGTCAGGTAGGCGTTCCGTACATCGTTGTCTTCCTGAACAAGGCTGACATGGTTGACGACGCTGAGCTGCTGGAGCTGGTTGAGATGGAAGTGCGCGACCTGCTGAGCACTTACGACTTCCCAGGTGATGACACTCCAATCATCATCGGTTCGGCTCTGATGGCTCTGAACGGCCAAGACGACAACGAAATGGGCACCACTGCTGTCAAGAAGCTGGTGGAAACTCTGGACAGCTACATCCCAGAGCCAGAGCGTGCTATCGACAAGCCGTTCCTGATGCCAATCGAAGACGTATTCTCGATCTCCGGTCGCGGTACTGTTGTAACCGGTCGTGTTGAGCGTGGCATCGTCCGTATCCAGGAAGAAGTTGAGATCGTCGGTCTGCGCGATACTCAGAAAACTACCTGCACCGGCGTTGAAATGTTCCGCAAGCTGCTCGACGAAGGTCGTGCTGGCGAGAACTGCGGCGTGCTGCTGCGCGGCACCAAGCGTGACGACGTTGAGCGTGGCCAGGTTCTGGTCAAGCCAGGCACCGTCAAGCCGCACACCAAGTTCACCGCAGAAGTCTACGTTCTGAGCAAGGAAGAAGGCGGTCGTCACACTCCGTTCTTCAAAGGCTACCGTCCACAGTTCTACTTCCGTACAACTGACGTGACTGGTAACTGCGAGCTGCCAGAAGGCGTTGAAATGGTAATGCCAGGTGACAACATTCAGATGACTGTTACCCTGATCAAGACCATCGCAATGGAAGACGGCCTGCGTTTCGCTATCCGTGAAGGCGGTCGTACCGTCGGCGCCGGCGTCGTAGCTAAAGTCATCGAATAAGACTCTTTCAGAGTCGGCTCGATGAACAGGAAAGCCCCCGCTTAGCGGGGGCTTTTTTATTGGGTTGACACCTATCAGGGGCGTCTATAGAATTGCGCCTCCTTTTAACGGGCGTATTGCGCCCGGTGGGAATAGCAGCCGGAGTCTGAAATCCAATGCAAAATCAGCAAATCCGTATCAGGTTGAAGGCTTTTGACCATCGCCTGATCGACCAATCCACCCAGGAAATCGTGGAAACCGCGAAACGTACTGGTGCTCAAGTGCGTGGTCCAATTCCACTGCCTACCCGTAAAGAGCGGTTCACCGTTCTGGTCTCCCCGCACGTCAACAAAGACGCGCGTGACCAGTACGAGATCCGTACTCATAAGCGCGTTCTGGACATCGTCCAGCCAACGGATAAAACCGTTGATGCTCTTATGAAGCTTGATCTTGCGGCCGGTGTGGAAGTGCAGATCAGCCTCGGCTAAGACTCGGTCTTAGTCGTGTAACGCTCTGAAATGGGCGGCCATAGCGGGTGAAAGCCCCGTACACTCATGAGGTTTACAACATGACTATTGGTGTAGTCGGTCGTAAATGCGGTATGACCCGTATTTTCACCGAAGAAGGTGTCTCCATTCCGGTCACGGTCATTGAGATCGAGCCGAATCGCGTCACCCAGTTCAAAACTGAAGAGACCGATGGCTATCGTGCAGTGCAAGTCACTGTCGGCGAGCGTCGCGCTTCGCGTGTAACAGCAGCTCAGGCTGGCCACTTCGCCAAGGCGAACGTAGCCGCTGGTCGTACCGTAATGGAATTCCGTCTTGAAGAAGGCGAGTACCAGGCCGGCGATCTGATCAACGCTGAAATCTTCGCCGCTGGTCAACTGGTTGATGTAACCGGTCAGTCCAAGGGTAAAGGCTTCCAGGGTACGATCAAGCGTTGGAACTTCCGCGGGCAAGATAACACCCACGGTAACTCCGTATCCCACCGCGTTCCAGGCTCTATCGGCCAGTGCCAGACTCCTGGTCGTGTATTCAAGGGCAAGAAAATGTCCGGTCATATGGGCGCCGAGCGCGTGACCGTGCAGTCCCTCGAAGTAGTGCGCGTGGACGCTGAACGCAATCTGTTGTTGGTCAAGGGCGCTGTTCCTGGCGCTACTGGCGGCAACTTGGTTGTACGTCCAGCAGCCAAGGCTCGCGGTTAAGGGGAAGCTGACATGCAATTAAATGTAAATGACGCTCAAGCGATCGAAGTTTCCGAACTGACATTTGGCGGCGAATTCAACGAGACGCTGGTTCACCAAGCAGTCGTGGCCTACATGGCTGGCGGCCGTCAAGGTAGCAAGCAGCAAAAGACCCGTTCCGACGTTTCTGGTGGCGGTAAGCGCCCATGGCGTCAGAAAGGTACTGGCCGTGCTCGTGCCGGTACTATCCGTAGCCCAATCTGGCGTGGCGGCGGTACCACTTTCGCAGCTCGTCCTCAGGATCACTCCCAGAAGCTGAACAAGAAGATGTACCGCGCAGCAATGCGTTCCATCCTTGCTGAGCTGGTGCGTACTGATCGTCTGGTCGTGGTTCAGGACTTCGCTGTTGAAGCACCGAAAACCAAAGATCTGCTGAACAAGCTGAATGGCATGGGCCTGACTGACGTCCTGATCGTGTCTGACGCTGTTGATCAGAACCTGTACCTGGCTGCTCGCAACCTGCCACACGTCGATGTTCGTGACGTGCAAGGTTCCGATCCGGTCAGTCTGATCGCATACGACAAGGTGTTGATCACCGTGTCGGCCGTGAAGAAATTCGAGGAGCTGCTGGGATGAACCAGGAACGCGTATTTAAAGTTCTGCTTGGCCCGCACGTTTCCGAGAAGGCTACGGTTCTGGCAGACAAGAAAGGCCAGTTCGTTTTCAAGGTTGCTACCGACGCAACCAAGCTGGAAATCAAGAAGGCCGTCGAAAGCCTGTTCAGCGTGAAAGTAGAGCGCGTGACTACCCTGAACGTTCTGGGTAAAAGCAAGCGCACTGCTCGCGGTCTGGGCAAGCGTAATGACTGGAAGAAGGCAGTTATCTCCCTTCAGCCAGGCCAAGATCTCGATTTCAGCAGCAGTGCTGAGTAAGGAAGGGGTGCATCATGGCAATCGTTAAATGCAAACCGACTTCCCCTGGCCGCCGTTTTGTGGTCAAGGTGGTCAACCAGGAGCTGCATAAAGGCGCTCCTCACGCACCGCTGCTCGAGAAAAAATCGAAGTCTGGTGGTCGTAACAACAATGGCCGTATTACCACTCGTCACATTGGTGGTGGTCATAAGCAGCATTACCGTCTGGTCGACTTCCGTCGCAACGACAAGGATGGCATCGCTGCCACCGTCGAGCGTATCGAATACGATCCAAACCGTACTGCTCACATCGCTCTGCTGCTGTACGCAGATGGCGAGCGTCGCTACATCATCGCCCCTAAAGGCGTGAGCGCTGGCGACCAGCTGATCGCAGGTGCCTTGGCGCCGATCAAGCCGGGCAACGCTCTGCAACTGCGCAACATTCCAGTTGGTAGCACCGTACACGGCATCGAATTGAAGCCAGGTAAAGGCGCGCAAATCGCTCGTTCCGCTGGTGCTTCGGCTCAGCTGATCGCTCGTGAAGGTGTCTACGTGACCCTGCGTCTGCGTTCTGGTGAGATGCGTAAAGTACTGGCTGAATGCCGTGCGACCCTGGGCGAAGTCTCGAACTCCGAGCACAGCCTGCGTTCGTTGGGTAAAGCTGGTGCCAAGCGCTGGCGTGGCGTTCGCCCAACCGTTCGTGGTGTTGCCATGAACCCGGTTGACCACCCACATGGTGGTGGTGAAGGTCGTACCTCTGGTGGTCGTCATCCGGTATCGCCATGGGGCTTCCCGACTAAGGGCGCGAAGACTCGTGGTAATAAGCGTACCGACAAAATGATCGTCCGTCGTCGCAAGTAAATAGAGGGATACGACAGTGCCACGTTCTCTGAAAAAAGGTCCTTTTATTGATCTTCACCTACTGAAGAAGATCGAAGTGGCGGCGGAAAAGAACGATCGCAAACCAGTTAAGACCTGGTCGCGTCGTTCGATGATCCTGCCACAAATGGTCGGTCTGACCATCGCAGTACACAACGGTCGTCAACACGTCCCAGTTCTCGTTAACGAAGACATGGTCGGCCACAAACTGGGCGAGTTCGCCGGTACCCGCACTTATCGTGGGCACGTGGCAGACAAGAAAGCCAAGCGTTAAGGGGTTAGGAAATGGAAGTAGCCGCTAAGTTGTCGGGCGCTCGAATCTCCGCCCAGAAAGCCCGCTTGGTCGCCGACCAGATCCGCGGGAAGAAGGTGGGCGAAGCGCTCAACCTGTTGGCTTTCAGCAGTAAGAAAGCCGCCGAGATCATGAAAAAAGTGCTGGAGTCGGCCGTAGCCAACGCCGAGCATAACGAAGGCGCAGACGTTGATGACCTGAAGGTCAGCACCGTTTTCGTCAACGAAGGGCGTTCGCTGAAGCGCATCATGCCACGTGCCAAAGGCCGTGCTGATCGCATCGTCAAGCGGTCTTGCCATATCACTGTCAAGGTTGCTGACAAGTAACGGAGTCGAAGAGATGGGTCAGAAAGTACATCCCATTGGCATTCGCCTGGGAATCGTCAAGGAGCACACCTCCGTCTGGTACGCAGACGGTCGGACTTATGCGGACTACTTGTTCGCTGATCTGAAGGTGCGTGAGTATCTCCAAGACAAACTAAAAAGCGCGTCCGTCAGCCGTATCGATATCCATCGTCCGGCTCAGACTGCACGTATCACCATCCACACCGCTCGCCCAGGTATCGTTATCGGGAAGAAAGGTGAAGATGTTGAGAAACTGCGTCAGGACCTGACCAAGCAAATGGGTGTGCCTGTGCACATCAATATCGAAGAGATCCGCAAGCCGGAACTCGACGGTATGCTGGTTGCGCAGAGCGTAGCTCAGCAGCTGGAGCGCCGTGTAATGTTCCGTCGCGCTATGAAACGCGCTGTACAGAACGCAATGCGCATTGGTGCCAAAGGCATCAAAATCCAAGTGAGCGGTCGTCTCGGCGGTGCTGAAATCGCACGTACTGAATGGTATCGCGAAGGTCGTGTGCCACTGCACACCCTGCGTGCCGACATCGACTATGCCAACTACGAAGCTCACACCACCTACGGTGTGATCGGTGTAAAGGTTTGGATCTTCAAAGGCGAAGTAATTGGTGGTCGCCAAGAAGAACTGAAGCCACAAGCACCAGCGCCTCGTAAAAAAGCTGCTAAGTAAGGGGTACGCCAAATGTTGCAACCAAAGCGTACGAAGTTCCGCAAGCAGATGACCGGTCACAACCGTGGCCTGGCATTGCGCGGTAGCAAAGTCAGCTTCGGCGAGTTCGCGCTGAAGTCTGTTGCTCGTGGTCGTCTCACCGCTCGTCAGATCGAGTCAGCGCGTCGTGCTCTGACCCGTCACGTAAAACGTGGCGGCAAGATCTGGATCCGTGTATTCCCGGACAAGCCTGTCACCAAGAAGCCACTCGAAGTTCGGATGGGTAAAGGTAAGGGTAACGTGGAGTACTGGGTTGCCCAGATTCAGCCAGGCAAAGTCCTGTATGAAATCGAGGGTGTTTCTGAAGAGCTGGCGCGTGAGGCTTTCGCCCTGGCTGCTGCAAAGCTGCCGCTCGCCACCTCCTTTGTTAAACGGACGGTGATGTGATGAAAGCGAATGAACTTCGTGAAAAATCCGCACAGCAGCTGAACGAGCAACTGCTCGGCCTGCTGCGCGACCAGTTCAATCTGCGTATGCAGAAAGCAACTGGCCAGTTGGGGCAGTCTCATCTGCTCTCGCAAGTTAAGCGTGACATCGCTCGCGTGAAAACTGTGCTCAACCAGCAGGCAGGTAAGTGATCATGGCTGAAGCCGAAAAAACTGTCCGTACGCTGACTGGCCGTGTTGTCAGCGACAAGATGGACAAAACCATCACCGTTCTGATCGAGCGTCGCGTTAAGCACCCGATCTACGGTAAATACGTTAAGCGTTCGACTAAGCTGCACGCGCACGACGAAACCAATCAGTGCCACATCGGCGACAAGGTCACTATTCGTGAAACTCGTCCGATGGCCAAGACCAAGTCTTGGGCGCTGGTTGATGTTCTCGAACGCGCTGTGGAAGTCTAAGGGCTAGGGGTCGGAGAAATTATATGATTCAGACTCAATCCATGCTCGATGTGGCCGATAACAGCGGCGCTCGCCGCGTTATGTGCATCAAGGTGCTGGGTGGCTCCCATCGTCGTTACGCTGGTATCGGTGACATCATCAAAGTTACCGTCAAGGAAGCAATTCCTCGCGGTAAGGTGAAGAAAGGTCAAGTGATGACTGCTGTTGTAGTCCGCACTCGCCACGGTGTTCGTCGTGCTGACGGCTCCATCATCCGCTTTGATGGCAACGCTGCTGTTCTGTTGAACAACAAGCAAGAGCCAATCGGCACCCGTATCTTTGGGCCAGTGACCCGTGAACTTCGTACTGAGAAGTTCATGAAGATCGTCTCGCTCGCCCCAGAAGTGCTGTAAGGAGATCCGACATGCAAAAGATTCGTCGTGACGACGAGATCATCGTGATCGCCGGCAAAGACAAGGGTAAGCGCGGTAAGGTGCTGAAGGTTCTTGCTGACAACCGTCTGGTTGTTGGTGGTCTGAACCTGGTCAAGCGTCATACCAAGCCTAACCCGATGTCGGGCGTACAGGGCGGTATCGTCGAGAAAGAAGCGCCACTGCACGCTTCCAACGTCGCCATTTTCAACGGCGAAACCAACAAGGCTGACCGCGTTGGTTTCAAAGTAGAAGACGGTAAGAAAATTCGTGTCTTCAAGTCGACCCAAAAAGCGGTTGATGCTTGAACACTGCTAGGTAGAAGACCATGGCACGACTAAAAGAGATTTACCGGAAGGAAATCGCACCGAAACTTAAGGAAGAACTTAAGCTTTCGAACGTGATGGAAGTTCCGCGCGTTACCAAAATCACCCTGAACATGGGTCTGGGCGAAGCGATCGGCGACAAAAAAGTCATCGAGCACGCAGTTGCCGACCTGGAAAAGATCACCGGCCAGAAAGTCGTCGTGACCTACGCTCGGAAATCCATCGCTGGCTTTAAAGTCCGTGAAGGTTGGCCGATCGGCGTCAAAGTGACCCTGCGCCGTGAGCGTATGTACGAGTTCCTGGATCGTCTGCTGTCGATCTCCCTGCCTCGGGTTCGCGACTTCCGCGGCCTGAATGCCAAGTCCTTCGATGGTCGTGGCAACTACAGCATGGGCGTGAAAGAGCAGATCATTTTCCCGGAAATCGATTACGACAAGATCGATGCTCTCCGCGGTCTGGACATTACCCTGACCACCACTGCTCGGACGGATGAAGAAGGTCGCGCGTTGCTGCGTGCTTTCAAATTCCCGTTCCGCAACTGATTGGAGTAGGACAATGGCCAAGAAGAGCATGAAGAACCGTGAGCTGAAGCGTCAGCTCACCGTTGCCAAGTACGCCACCAAGCGTGCAGCGCTGAAAGCTATCATCGTTGATCTGAACGCAAGTCCAGAAGCGCGTTGGGAAGCTACCGTAGCACTGCAGAAGCAGCCACGTGACGCGAGCGCTTCGCGCATGCGTAACCGCTGCCGCCTGACTGGTCGTCCGCACGGCGTGTACCGCAAGTTCGGCCTCGGCCGTAACATGCTGCGTCAAGCTGCTATGCGTGGTGACGTTCCAGGTCTGGTCAAAGCCAGCTGGTAAGCACTGTCAAAGTCACGATGTTCGGGGTCGCAAGATCCTGACCATCGGTGGCCTTGAACTTGAATCAAGCCCCTTTTGGGGCTTGATTCATTTCCGGGGTGTGTCTAGAATACCCGGCTCGCCTGAGCCCGTGTTTTTGTTGCACGGATGCGCTCGGCGACACGTACTAGCCGAAAGGCTAATTTTTTGTGTATTAGGAGCGTCTAGCCCATGAGTATGCAGGACCCGTTAGCGGACATGCTAACTCGTATCCGTAATGCCCAGATGGCTGAAAAGTCCGTCGTAAGCATGCCATCTTCTACGTTGAAGGTAGCTGTTGCCAAAGTCCTGAAGGACGAAGGTTACATTGCGGGTTATCAGATCAGCAGCGAAATCAAGCCTCTGCTGTCCATCGAGCTGAAGTACTTCGAAGGCCGTCCGGTCATCGAGGAAGTGAAGCGCGTTAGCCGTCCTGGCCTGCGTCAGTACAAGTCCGTTGAGGATCTGCCGAAAGTTCGTGGCGGCCTGGGCGTGTCTATCGTCTCCACCAACAAAGGTGTGATGACGGATCGTGCTGCGCGCGCTGCCGGTGTCGGCGGCGAAGTTCTTTGCACTGTGTTCTAAGGGGGGATAAGCATGTCACGCGTCGCTAAGAACCCCGTTAAGCTGCCAGCCGGTGTCGAAGTCAAATTCGCAGGCCAACAGCTTTCGGTGAAGGGTGCCAAGGGCACTCTGCAACTGAACATCCATTCGTCCGTTGAGATCGTTGAAGAAGCTGGTGAGCTGCGTTTCGCTGCTCGCAATGGCGATCAACAGACTCGCGCAATGGCTGGTACCACTCGTGCGTTGGTAAACAACATGGTCCAAGGCGTAAGCCAAGGCTTCGAGCGTAAGCTCCAGCTGGTCGGTGTTGGTTACAAAGCGCAAGCAAAAGGCACAGTGCTGAACCTGGCTCTTGGCTTCTCGCACCCAGTGGATTATGAACTGCCGGAAGGCATCACCGCTGAGACTCCTAGCCAGACCGATATCCTGATCAAGGGCATCGACAAGCAGCTGGTAGGTCAAGTGGCCGCCGAGATCCGCGACTTCCGTCCACCAGAGCCGTACAAAGGCAAGGGTGTGCGCTACGCGGACGAAGTCGTCCGTCGTAAAGAAGCCAAGAAGAAGTAGGGCATAGCAAATGACCGACAAAAAAGTTACTCGACTGCGTCGCGCTCGCAAAGCACGCCTGAAAATGCACGAACTCGAAGTCGTGCGTCTCTGCGTGTTCCGTTCGTCGCAGCACATCTACGCCCAGGTCATTTCGGCCGACGGCAACAAAGTCCTGGCAAGTGCCTCGACTTTGGATAAAGAACTGCGTGATGGTGCCACTGGCAACATCGACGCGGCCACTAAGGTTGGCCAGCTGGTCGCTACGCGTGCTAAAGCCGCTGGCGTCTCGCAGGTGGCTTTCGACCGCTCTGGCTTCAAGTACCACGGCCGCGTCAAGGCGCTGGCTGATGCTGCTCGTGAAGCTGGGCTGGAGTTCTAAGTTATGTCAAATAACGACCAAAAGCGCGACGAAGGCTACATCGAGAAGCTGGTTCAAGTTAACCGCGTAGCCAAAACCGTTAAAGGCGGCCGTATCTTCACTTTCACCGCGTTGACCGTGGTGGGTGATGGTAAGGGCCGTGTTGGCTTCGGCCGTGGCAAGTCGCGTGAAGTGCCTGCTGCGATCCAGAAGGCAATGGAAGCTGCTCGCCGCAACATGATCCAGGTTGATCTGAACGGCACCACCCTGCAGTACGCAATGAAGTCCGCCCATGGCGCTTCGAAGGTGTACATGCAGCCTGCTTCTGAAGGTACCGGTATCATCGCTGGCGGCGCTATGCGTGCTGTCCTCGAAGTTGCTGGCGTTCAGAACGTTCTGGCCAAGTGCTACGGCTCGACTAACCCGGTAAACGTGGTTCACGCCACTTTCAAGGGTTTGAAAGCAATGCAGTCTCCTGAATCCATTGCCGCCAAGCGTGGCAAAAGCGTCAAGGAGATCTTCTGATCATGGCTACCGTAAAAGTTACGCTGATCAAAAGCATGACCGGCCGCATCCCTAACCACAAACTGTGCGTTAAGGGTCTGGGTCTGCGTCGCATCGGTCACACTGTAGAAGTCCTGGATACTCCCGAGAATCGCGGGATGATCAACAAGGCTTACTACATGCTGCGTGTCGAGGGTTAATCGATGAAACTCAATGATCTGAGTCCAGCGCCGGGTTCCCGTCGCGAAAAGCATCGTCCGGGTCGTGGTATCGGTAGTGGTTTGGGCAAGACCGGTGGCCGTGGCCACAAAGGTCAGACCTCCCGCTCCGGTGGCACCATTGCTCCAGGCTTTGAAGGCGGTCAACAGCCGCTGCATCGTCGCCTGCCGAAGTTCGGTTTCGTTTCCCTGAAAGCCATGGACCGCGCAGAAGTGCGTCTGTCCGAGCTGGCCAAAGTGGACGGCGACGTCGTCACTGTGCAGTCCCTGAAGGATGCCAACGTGATCAACCAGAACGTTCAGCGTGTGAAAATCATGCTGTCGGGCGAAGTTGCTCGTGCTGTCACCATCGGAAAGGGAATCGGCGCCACCAAAGGTGCGCGTGCGGCTATCGAAGCAGCTGGCGGCAAGTTCGAGGAATAAATGGCTAAGCAAGGTGCTCTCTCTGCGCTCGGCAAAGGCGGTATGTCTGAACTCTGGGCTCGTCTGCGTTTTCTGTTCCTGGCGATTATCGTCTACCGAATAGGCGCACACATCCCGGTTCCAGGTATCAACCCGGACCGACTCGCGGACCTGTTTCGACAGAATGAGGGGACCATTCTTAGCTTGTTCAACATGTTTTCCGGCGGCGCGCTGGAACGGATGAGCATCTTTGCACTGGGGATCATGCCGTACATCTCGGCATCGATCATCATGCAGTTGATGACCGCCGTCAGCCCGCAGCTGGAGCAGTTGAAGAAGGAAGGTGAAGCTGGCCGTCGCAAGATCAGCCAGTACACCCGCTACGGCACTGTCGTCCTCGCTCTCGTTCAAGCCATTGGCATGTCCATTGGCCTGGCGGGGCAGGGCGTATCGTTCACTGGTGACTTTAGCTTCCATTTCGTTGCGGTAACCACGTTTGTGGCGGGCGCAATGTTCATGATGTGGCTGGGTGAGCAGATTACTGAGCGTGGTGTTGGCAACGGTATCTCGATGTTGATTTTCGCAGGTATCGTCGCCGGTCTTCCGAGAGCAATCGGGCAGTCTTTCGAGTCTGCGCGTCAGGGCGATATCAACATTTTTGCCTTGGTTGCCATCGGTTTGCTGGCAGTAGCGATTATCGGTTTCGTGGTGTTCATTGAGCGTGGCCAGCGTCGTATTGCTGTTCACTACGCCAAGCGTCAGCAGGGCCGCAAGGTGTTTGCTGCGCAGACCAGCCACTTGCCGTTGAAGGTGAACATGGCCGGCGTTATCCCGGCCATTTTCGCGAGCAGCATCCTGCTGTTCCCGGCTTCGTTGGGTGCCTGGTTCGGCCAGTCTGAAGGTATGGGCTGGTTGCAGGACATCTCGCAGTCGATCGCTCCTGGTCAGCCGTTGAATATTCTGCTGTTTAGTGCAGGGATTATTTTCTTCTGCTTCTTCTATACGGCGTTGATGTTCAATCCGAAAGACGTAGCGGAAAACCTGAAGAAGTCCGGTGCCTTTATTCCGGGCATCCGTCCTGGTGAGCAGTCTGCGCGCTACATTGATGGCGTTCTGACTCGCTTGACCATGTTCGGTGCTCTTTACATGACGGCCGTCTGCCTGCTTCCCCAGTTCCTGGTGGTTGCGGCAAACGTACCGTTCTACCTTGGCGGGACCTCGTTGCTGATCGTGGTCGTGGTTGTGATGGACTTCATGTCCCAAGTACAATCGCACCTCGTTTCGCACCAGTACGAATCCCTGATGAAGAAAGCCAACCTGAAGGGCTACGGCAGCGGCATGTTGCGCTGAGTAGCGTCCATAAGGTTCGAGGAGTTGGTGATGAAAGTTCGTGCATCGGTGAAAAAGCTGTGCCGTAACTGCAAGATTATTCGCCGCGAAGGTGTTGTTCGGGTAATTTGCAGCGCGGAACCGCGTCACAAACAGCGCCAAGGCTGAGTGTGATTGTGCTTTAAGCCCGGCAGCTAGTGCGCTGCCGGGTTGATTATTTGTTATTACAGCGATATTATCTCGCGCCCTATTTCTTGGCTTCCGGGGCGTAGGTAGCTGTCAATTGGAGTCCCACTGAATGGCCCGTATTGCAGGCGTCAACATTCCAGATAACAAGCATACTGTTATCTCGCTGACCTACATCTATGGTGTTGGTCGCACTACTGCACAGAAAATTTGTGCAGAGACTGGGGTCAACCCAGCCGCAAAGATCAAGGATCTGAGCGACGAGCAAATTGAACAGCTGCGTGGCGAAGTGGCGAAGTTCACCACTGAAGGTGACCTGCGTCGCGAAATCAACATGAAAATCAAGCGCTTGATGGACCTCGGTTGCTATCGCGGTCTGCGTCATCGTCGTGGTCTGCCAGTACGCGGTCAGCGTACCAAGACCAACGCGCGTACCCGTAAAGGTCCGCGTAAGCCGATCCGCAAGTAATCGCCCCAGCGAATCGACAGGAATTTAATCATGGCAAAACCTGCTGCTCGTCCTCGTAAAAAAGTTAAAAAGACAGTGGTTGATGGCATCGCCCACATCCATGCTTCTTTTAACAACACCATCGTGACCATTACCGACCGTCAAGGTAACGCTCTTTCCTGGGCTACCTCCGGTGGTTCGGGTTTCCGCGGTTCCCGCAAGTCCACCCCGTTCGCTGCTCAAGTAGCTGCTGAGCGTGCTGGTCAAGCTGCGCTGGAATACGGCCTGAAAAACCTCGACGTCAACGTCAAAGGTCCAGGTCCAGGTCGTGAATCCGCAGTCCGCGCTTTGAACGGCTGTGGCTACAAGATCGCCAGCATCACCGACGTGACGCCAATCCCGCACAACGGGTGCCGTCCGCCGAAGAAGCGCCGCGTGTAATCCAGGAGATTGTAAAGAATGGCTCGTTACATTGGTCCAAAATGCAAACTCGCTCGTCGCGAAGGCACCGATCTCTTCCTGAAGAGCGGCGTGCGCGCGATCGAATCGAAGTGCAACATTGAAGCAGCACCTGGTATCCACGGCCAACGCCGCGGTCGCCAGTCCGACTACGGCACCCAACTGCGTGAAAAGCAGAAGGTCCGTCGTATCTACGGCGTTCTCGAGCGTCAATTCAGCGGCTACTACAAAGAAGCTGCTGGCAAGAAAGGCGCAACCGGCGAAAACCTGTTGCAACTGCTCGAATGCCGCCTGGACAACGTTGTATACCGTATGGGTTTCGGTTCTACTCGTGCCGAATCCCGTCAGCTGGTATCGCACAAGTCGATCAGCGTTAACGGTCAGACCGTGAACGTTCCGTCCTACCAGGTTCGTGCTGGTGACGTGGTTGCTGTTCGCGAGAAAGCAAAGAACCAACTTCGCATTGTCCAAGCTCTCGATCTGTGTGCCCAACGTGGCCGCGTAGAATGGGTAGAAGTAGACACTGAGAAGAAGTCGGGCGTTTTCAAGAACGTTCCTGCTCGCAGTGATCTGTCCGCCGACATCAACGAAAGCCTGATTGTCGAGCTCTACTCCAAGTAAGGGCTAGAAAATAGGTGCATCCATGCAGATTTCGGTAAATGAGTTCCTGACACCCCGCCATATTGATGTGCAGGTTGTCAGTCCAACCCGCGCCAAGATCACACTCGAGCCTCTCGAGCGTGGTTTCGGCCACACCCTGGGCAACGCGCTGCGCCGCATCCTGTTGTCCTCAATGCCCGGCTGTGCAGTAGTCGAGGCCGAGATTGACGGTGTGCTCCACGAGTACAGCGCCATCGAAGGTGTACAGGAAGACGTAATTGAAATCCTGTTGAACCTTAAAGGTCTGGCTATCAAGCTGCACGGTCGTGACGAAGTTACGCTGACCTTGTCGAAGAAGGGTTCGGGGGTGGTTACCGCTGCCGATATTCAGCTGGATCATGATGTCGAGATCGTTAACCCCGATCACGTAATCGCTAACCTGGCGTCTAACGGCGCCCTGAACATGAAGCTCACCGTAGCTCGTGGTCGTGGTTATGAACCGGCAGACTCGCGTCAGAGCGATGAAGACGAAAGCCGCAGCATCGGTCGCTTGCAGCTTGACTCTTCGTTCAGCCCGGTTCGCCGTATCGCATACGTGGTGGAAAACGCCCGTGTCGAGCAGCGTACCAACCTGGACAAGCTGGTTATTGATCTGGAAACCAACGGTACCCTGGATCCTGAAGAGGCTATCCGTCGTGCAGCAACCATCCTGCAACAGCAGTTGGCTGCGTTCGTCGACCTCAAGGGTGACAGTGAGCCAGTGGTTGTCGAGCAGGAAGACGAGATCGATCCGATCCTGCTTCGCCCGGTTGACGATCTGGAACTGACTGTACGTTCGGCTAACTGCCTTAAGGCGGAAAACATCTACTACATCGGCGACCTGATTCAGCGTACCGAAGTAGAGCTGTTGAAGACTCCGAACCTTGGCAAGAAATCCTTGACTGAAATCAAGGACGTTCTGGCCTCCCGCGGTCTGTCCCTCGGCATGCGCCTCGACAACTGGCCGCCTGCAAGTCTTAAGAAGGACGACAAGGCGACTGCCTGATCGTCGTAATCACCGAACGTTGTGTTTGGTAAGGAATGAACCATGCGTCATCGTAAAAGTGGTCGTCACCTGAGCCGCACCAGCTCGCACCGCAAGGCCATGTTTCAAAACATGGCGGTGTCGCTGTTCGAGCACGAGCTGATCAAAACTACACTGCCGAAAGCCAAAGAACTGCGCCGCGTTGCCGAGCCGCTGATCACTCTGGCCAAGACAGACAGCCTGGCTAACCGCCGCCTGGCTTTCGACCGTACTCGTTCGAAAGCTATCGTTGGTAAGCTCTTCAACGACCTGGGCAAGCGTTACGCTACCCGTGAGGGTGGCTACCTGCGCATCCTCAAGTGCGGTTTCCGCGCTGGCGACAACGCGCCTATGGCGTACGTCGAGTTGGTTGATCGTGCTACTGCCGGCGAAGCTGTAAGCGCCGAGTAAGACGACAGTCTGCAACGAAGAACCGGGCCTAGTGCCCGGTTTTTTGTGTCTGCATGAAAAGCTTGCAGGGCGTTTCGCCTGGCCTGGCTATCGGCAAGTCTTCAATATTAGATAATGACTATCGATGTCCATGATTTAATGAATTTGGATACTGTCACTAACATGATCAATACTCCTCTCCAGCCGATTAGCCGGCAGTCCGAAGACCGACCTAGGAAGAATTGAGCATGAGCCAGACCAAAACGCTTACGACCGCCAGTGGCGCTCCTGTCGCCGATAACCAGAACTCTCGCTCCGCCGGCCCACGTGGCCCGCTGCTGCTCGATGATTTCCACTTGATCGAGAAGCTTGCTCATTTCAACCGCGAAAACATTCCCGAGCGCCGTGTGCACGCCAAAGGGTCAGGCGCATACGGCACCTTCACCGTAACCCGTGACATCACCCAATACACCAGCGCTAAGCTGTTCGATTCGGTGGGCAAGCAGACGCCGACGTTCCTTCGCTTCTCAACCGTTGGCGGTGAGCGCGGCTCCGCCGACACTGAGCGCGATCCACGCGGTTTCGCCCTGAAGTTCTACACCGAAGAAGGTAACTGGGACATCGTGGGCAACAACACGCCCGTGTTCTTCATTCGTGACCCGCTGAAATTTCCAGATTTCATCCACACGCAAAAACGCTTGCCGCAAAGCAATCTCAAAAGTGCGCAGATGATGTGGGACTTCTGGTCGCACTCTCCAGAGGCGCTGCACCAGATCACCATCCTGTTCTCTGATCGCGGCATTCCTGACGGCTACCGCCACATGCATGGCTTCGGCAGTCATACCTACAGCCTGATCAATGCCCAGGGTGAGCGTCATTGGGTTAAATGGCACTACAAGACCCAGCAAGGGATCAAGAACCTGGCGCCGGCCGAAGCTGCTCGTCTGGCAGGTACCGACCCGGATTACGCTCAGCGTGACTTGTTCAATGCGATCGAGCGCGGCGACTTCCCTAAATGGAACGTCTGCATCCAGATCATGACCGAGGCACAGGCCTCGGCTCATTACGAGAATCCGTTCGATGTAACCAAGACCTGGTCGCAGAAAGAATTTCCGTTGATCGAAGTCGGCGTACTCGAGCTCAATCGCAATCCGCTCAACTACTTCGCCGAGGTGGAGCAAGCGGCATTCGGGCCGAGCAACATGGTGCCGGGTGTAGGACTGTCGCCTGATCGCATGCTGCAGGGCCGTGTATTTGCCTACGCTGATGCGCACCGCTACCGCGTAGGTACCAATCATCAGCAACTGCCGGTGAATGCGCCGCGCAGCCCGGTCAATACCTACCAGCGTGACGGTGCGATGGCGTTCGGCAGCAATGGTGGCGCGGCTCCTAATTATGAGCCTAACAGCTATGTCGAATCGCCAAAGCAGGCGCCACATTATGCGGAGCCGGCATTGGCCCTGAGCGGTGCGGCGGATCGTTATGATCATCGCGAAGACACCGATTACTACAGTCACGCGGGTGCGCTGTTCCGCTTGATGAGCGACGAGCAGAAAGCGCTGCTGATCAGCAACGTTGCTGGCGCGATGGGCGGCGTTTCGGCGGATGTGGTTGATCGCCAACTGCAGCATTTCTTCAAGGCAGACGCTGCTTACGGGGAAGGTATCGCCAAGGCGCTGGGCGTACAGCTTAACTAAGTCTAAACGAGAAGCAGAACCGCCCTCATTAGGGCGGTTTTTGCGTTATTTAACCTTCTTTTCTTGGATTTTCTTAACTTTTGTTGCGCTAGACGAGTGACCTTGCAGTCAGCTTGGTTCAAACTAGAGCCTTCAAAGCTTGTGGAGATGTAGGGCGATGCAAGGTCACCCAGACGTAATCGATTACCTCAACACGTTGCTGACCGGCGAGCTGGCAGCCCGTGATCAATATTTCATCCATTCGCGGATGTACGAGGATTGGGGTTTTACCGAGCTCTACGAACGTATCAACCATGAGATGGAAGAAGAGGCACAGCACGCTGATGCGTTGATGCGCCGGATCCTTATGCTCGAAGGCACGCCGCGCATGCGCCCGGACGACCTGGACGTCGGTACCACCGTGCCCGACATGCTCGCCGCCGACCTTCGCCTGGAATACAAGGTTCGCGCCGCGCTGTGCAAAGGCATTGAGTTATGCGAGCAGCACAACGACTACGTGACCCGCGAGATCCTGCGTATCCAGCTCAACGATACCGAAGAAGATCACACCTACTGGCTGGAGAAGCAGTTGGGCCTGATCAAGCTGATCGGGTTGGAAAACTACCTGCAATCGCAGTTCTGATGCGGTCCCGGTAGGACCAAGCTCGCTCCCACAGGGAAACAAAAAGCCCCGGCCATCGATGAGATGGCAGGGGCTTTTTCATGCTCGGGTGAGATCAGTCCCGATCACGCTCCAGCAGGGGCTTGAGGTAATACCCGGTGTGGGACTGCTTCATCTCCGCCACCTGCTCCGGCGTCCCTACGGCAATGATCTGGCCGCCCTTGGAACCGCCTTCCGGACCCAGGTCCACCAGCCAGTCAGCGGTCTTGATCACGTCCAGGTTGTGTTCAATGACCACCACGGTGTTGCCGTGATCGCGAAGACGGTGGAGCACATCGAGCAACTGCTGGATATCGGCGAAGTGCAAACCGGTGGTCGGCTCATCGAGGATATACAGCGTCTTGCCGGTATCGCGCTTGGAGAGCTCGCGCGACAGCTTGACCCGCTGTGCCTCGCCGCCCGACAAGGTCGTCG